>JBFKNO010000245.1:0-4471 GCA_041629275.1 Nitrospiraceae bacterium | reverse complement strand
GTCGACCAGGGAGGCCAGCGCGGCCACATCGGTGACATCGCAGGGTACGGCGAGGGCTCGTTCCGCTCCGCCGATCTCCGCGGCAAGCCGGTTGAGCCCGTCCTCCGAGCGCGCCGCCAGGACGACCCGTGCCCCTCCGGCCGCGAAGAGCCGGGCGGTGGCGGCACCGATGCCCGATGAGGCCCCGGTGACGAGAACGGTTTTGCCCTGAAATCGCTGCCTCACGAATCACTCCTGACTGTCGAGACCCTCCGGTCTACTCGGGCGTCACGTAGAACAGCAAGATGAGCGCGACCAGGACCAGGCCGGCGACCATCGCGTAGCCGGCCATGCGATCGTGGGGCGCGGCCAGGCGAAGCTCGAGCCACCGGCTGCAGCCCACGAGGACGGCGAGAAAGCCCATCGCCACATGGGTACTCTGAATGAGGAACTCGCGCCTGAGCTCGAGGATCTGATGCGAATGCGTCAGCAGGACGATCCCCCCGACGAGGCTCAAGATCGGAAAGACGAAGGGCAGCTTCGTGTCGGCCAGGGCCGTGCTGCGCGCCCGCCACTCGAACACCCCGAGGCCCAGCATGACCGCGGCCGCCATCCAATGCTGAACGACTTTTGCGTTCCTAGCGCTCTCCACGAACCCCAGCGGGCCCAACGGCCACTCGTCTGGATTGGCAAAGACCACGATGAGGACGGAGAAGGCGATGAACATCAACGGCCAGTGCCGCGCCCAGGCCACGCGCCCCGTTCGGTCCAGAAGCGCCAGGCCGGCAATGGCCAGCAACAGGACACCCGACGCGTTGTGGTTGAACCGATCCCAGCGGATGTCCTGTATCCGGCCGGTCTCGCCGCTCCGGAGATCGGTCAGCTCCGGCGCGTCGATCAGGACGCGCTCCGGACCCGCCAGGCGCGGTGCCTTGGGCGAGAACATGGTCCAAATCTCCGCGGGCGTGGCCGCGTCACGCGGGGTGTCGACCGCAGGTGGAAAGGAGGTCAGGGCGGCGGCCGTGAACAGCACGGCGCCTGCCAGCATGATCTCGACCTCGATATAGACCGGGACGCTCCGGCGCAGGGTTGACGCGTCACCGCCGCGCCGCCACCGTTCCGCCGCCAGGAAATTCAGCGCAGCGAGCAGGAAAATGCCCGCGAAGAGGCCCAGCTTGACGGCCAGCATGTTTCCGTAGCCGGTCCCGATCAGGCCGCGCCAGTCCCGGACGTAGTGCCAGGCGAGAAACAGCCCGCAAGCCAGGATCAGTGCCATGCAGGCCACGCCCAGGGGCGAGAACCGCCCCACCACCTCCGGCCAGCGGGAGGACGCGCCGGGATCCCCCCGCCCCATCCGCCAGAACAGCAGCAGGTGGGCGATCCCACCGGCCCAGACGACGGCACCGAGCATGTGCACGGTGGTCACCACCATGAGCACACCGCTCCTCTCCAGCCGGCTGGCGGCGTGGCTCAGCCACGCTTCGTTCACCATGAACACAGCGAGCCCGAGCACGATCATGATCCACCGAAGATCGTGTCCCACGTTCTTTCGGAGCCAGAATGCGATGCTGGAGAGACAGGCCGCGAGCCCGACGCTCGCCATCCCGGCTTGGAAGACATCCGTCCGAAGAAAGGGCTCGATGGCCCAGTCCCCCGTGTCCCCCGCCAAGGCCCACGGCTTCATGGCCAGTTGGACCAGGCGCAAACCGGCAAGAATGGCTGCCGCGACCGTGACGACTCCGATGGAGAACTCCGTGGCACGACGTTCCGCCGTGGACTGGCGTCCCAGGGCCCGCAGAACGATGAGGGCGTATGCGATGCCGCCGGCCGACAGCGCCAAGGCCGCGAGGGCACATCCGTCGAGTAACCCATTGGTAAATTCAATGAGGGTGGTCATGAAGGATGGTCAGCGGCCGCGGATGGTAAAGCGGATGAATCCCTCGGTCACGTGACCGTCCCGCGCCAGCACTTTGTAGGCGATGGTGTAGACCCCGGGGGACAGCCGTGGCAGGCCCACCACAAGCCGGTCGATACTCGAGTCGATCGGCCGCAAGGGCGTGCGCACCTGGTGGACGTCGACCAGATACACGCGGGTCACGGCTTGCTCGAGCGCGGCATTGAAGCGAAAGAGCGCGGTGCGAGGCGACTCGTCGAGGATCGCCCCATGCACGGGGTCGGACCCTAGCAGGATCGCATGCGCCCCAACCCCTGTGGCGAGCCCGAGGATGAGAGAGAAGAGGATCACGCCGGCCGCCCCGCTCCATGTCAGGCGCCGGTACGATCCTAGGGAGGGCGCACGGACCTCTACACGGTCCGAGGACTGGCGTCGACCGAAAGGCAGTGACGCTTGGACGCCGGAGAGGGAACTGTCCTTGTCGAGGTTCCTCAGGACAGTCACGAGCAGCCAGGGCTTGACGTTCTCTCATGCCGCCCATGACATGCCCAGTGCTCACTCATGATGGCTTGTCGTCATTTGAACAGGATTTTTCTCAAATGCGCCGGCCCGGCGATCATCTCGCCGAAGTCCGTCCGGCCTTTGAAGCTCCCCGCAATTTGCAGGGAAAAGTCACCGCTTTTGCCGTTTTTCAAGGTGACCGACAACATCGGCTCGTCGCGGCTCGCGGCATGCTTGAACTCGACCTGCTTGATCTTCTCAAACTGGATTTGAATCGGCACCGTCCCCCGCTTGGCGGGAATGTACGTCAGCTCATGCAGCGCCAGCTGGGTCTCGCTCAACTGTTCCTCCCAGTAGAAGACGACGTGGCTCACCGCCGTCTCCAGCCCGCCTGCATCCACGAAGACCGCTTCGAACGCGTTGTCGGCCGCGACCGCGCCGGGGCCCGGAGCGACGCTCAACACCGCGGCGACGGCGAGACCGAACAGCCAGTGCCATGACTTGGGAGTCTTGCGATTCATCGTTCTATCCTTGGCTTTGCCGCCGCAGCTCACACGCCCTCGATGCCCACGTAGAAGATCGCCCCCTGACGGTTGACCAGGAGCAGCACGGATTGGGCCGGCCTCACGGCATTGGCCGCACGCTGGTAGGCCGACAAGTCGGGAACAGGCTGATGGTTGACCTCCAGCACGACGTCACCGGGGAGCATCCCGGCCGCCTCGGCCAGGCTGCCCGGATCGACGTCGGCCACCAGGACCCCGCTTCGCGCACCCAATCCTAGTCTGCGCGCCACGGGAAAAGAGATATCGTCGACCAACATGCCGCCCAGTGGATGGGAAAGCGGCTCCGCGTCCTCCAGGATCGGCGTTCTTCTGAGGCGCTCCTTGGGCGCCTCTTGGATGACCAGGTCGAGCACGGCCTGCTTGCCCTTCCGCATGATCTCGACGCGGTGCTTGCTGCCGATCGTGCAGGCCGCGATGAGATTCTTGAGCTGACCGGCGTCCAGGACCTCCTTCCCGTCGAATCCCACGACGACGTCCCCCCTCCTCAATCCGGCCCTCTCCGCCGAGCCCTGCGGCAGCAGGTCGGCGATGATCGCGCCCCTCACCTCGGGCAGCTTGAACAGCTTGCCCAGGACCGGGGTGACATCCTGCGTGGACGCGCCCAGGAAGCCGCGTACGACCCGTCCCGTCTTCATCAGGCTCTGCAGCGTGGCGCGCACCATGTTGCTGGGGATCGCAAACCCCACGCCCACACTTCCTCCCGTCGTGCTGGCGATCGCCGTATTGATGCCCACGAGCTCCCCTTTGATGTTCACCAACGCGCCACCCGAGTTGCCCGGGTTGATGGGCGCGTCGATTTGAATGAAATCCTCATAGTCGGTCAACCCCACGTCGGCACGCCCGACCGCGCTGACGATCCCGAAGGTCACGGTCTGATTGAGCCCCATCGGATTTCCGATCGCGAGCACGAACTCCCCCACGGCGAGCGTGGCCGAGTTACCCCACGGCACCGTGGCGAGCCCCTTCGTGTCGATCTTGACGACGGCCACATCGGTCTTCGGATCCGTCGCGACGACTCGCCCCTTGAACTGTCGCCGGTCGGCCAGCAGCACTTCGACCTCATCGGTGTCTCCCACCACGTGATTGTTCGTGATGATGTACCCATCCCCCGACACGACCACGCCGGACCCCTGCCCATGTTGCCGGCGCGGCATGGGCTCGGGAAAGAGACCGAACGGAAGCCCCTCCTCGACATACCCCGGCTCCCTGACGACCACCGTCGAGGCGATCGTGACGACGGCGGGAATGACCTGGGCGGCTGCGGCCTTGATCTGCGTCTGAAGATCCAGGAGACCGGGGCGCGCGTCGCGCAGGACCTCACCCCTGGCGGAGCCTGAAGCGAACCCGAGCACAGTCGAGATCGCGATCACGAGAGAAAGGCTCCCTCGACTAAGGTGCGCAGGTGAGAAGCGGTATGGGGAAATTGTTCGCATGACCCGCTCGAGACTGATCGCGCTACCCCGCGGTATCCGCGCTCAGGATGCTGTGAATGACCTTCTTCAGGTTGTCGGGGGTCAGATTCTCACCCTCGATC
>JBFKNO010000244.1:0-4504 GCA_041629275.1 Nitrospiraceae bacterium | reverse complement strand
GGGGGTCACGAGGAGCGCAACGAGCGCAAGGAAGATCCCCCCCGAGACCCACACTTGCTGAGCCCGCGCGATGGTCCCTTTGATCTTCCACCACTCTTTGAATTCGCGCGCAACGGGAAACACGATGAACCAGAGAACTTCCACCACGAACAGCAGCACGCCGAGCACCTTGAAGAACAGGAAATATACCAGCAGCGCGATCCCCAGGAACAGGAAAAACCGATAGACCCAGACCGCCCAGGCATAGATGACCAGCTTGTGCCGCAGCGAGGCGGTGGTCTGCTCGGGCGGGGGCTCTCCGGTGCCAAAGAGCAGCTCGCGCAGTCTCCATCGGCCGAGCGCAAAGGCGCGCTCTTGGAGGTTCGGCACTCGGAGCCAGTCTGAAAGCATGTAGTATCCATCGAACCGTAGAAACGGATTGAGGTTCACCATCAACCCCATAATCCAACTGCTCGTTGCCACCAGAAAGGTGACGCTCCGCAGCACACCGTCCGGGAGGAAATTCCAGAGAAAAGTGGCCAGCGCGGCCAGCGACAGTTCCGTGATCGTCCCCGCCGCGCCAATGAGCAAGCGCTGGCGGCGCGATCGCAGTCGCCACGCCTCCGTCGCGTCGGTGTAAAGGACGGGAAAGAGAACAAGAAAGGCGACGCCCATGGTCGGCACGTGGCATCCGTACCGCTTGGCCGTATAGGCGTGCCCCAACTCGTGCAAGATCTTCACGATGCCGATGGCCAACGCGTACGAAACCAGGCCTGTCCAACTGAAGAAGTAGAGGAACGTGTTGACGAAACTTTCCCACTGGCTTCCCGCCAGGTACAGCCCGATGACGCCGACGAGGATGACCAGTCGCCTTGCGGTCTTGGTGAAGAGGGGCTCGACCAGCGGCAGGGTGGCGTTGAGAAAACGGTCGGGCCTGACCAACGGAATTCGGATGAACAGGTAATTGTGGACAAGCCACGTGAGCCAGTGCTGTCGCCGCGCTTGTGCTTGATCCGCGAACGCCCGGCTGCTTCCGGTTGGGCTCTCCCGGGTCAGGTTGTTCGCGTAGAGAAACTTGACGAGCTCCTCGATATCCTCTCGGGTCGGCTGGCAGGTGGTCTCAGCGGCCACGCGTTCAATGAGTCGTTTCGCGGTACCACATGACCAGCGAGACAGCAATTGATGCGCGGCCCAGCCGATCTGAAAGTGTTTGTTTCGGATAGGGTCAATGATGGTCCAGGTTGGTGCCCCGTCTTTGGCGGGGACGGCCGGCACCACTTCGAGGTCCTCACGTAAGGGAGGAAGCGTGAGGTCGGGGGGCCGTGGTTGCGTCCGCATCACAGACCCATGAACTGCCGAAACGCCGAAATCGGACGCCGGAACAGCAGAAAAAACAGCGAGACGTCCTCCCCGTAGATCTTGGCGGTCCCCTGCCAGCCGATCCGAACGTCCGTTGCGGAGCTTTCCAATCGTGCCTTGACTCGATAGGCCAGGACATCGCCGGGTAACACCTCCGCATGGTAGCTCGCGTGGGAGACCTCCGCCGGCAGGGAGTTGAGGGGGCTGGCGTTCAGAAACACTTTGACCGGCGCCCCCTCCCTCAACACGATGGCATCGCTGACCGGGAGATCGATGCGGACCTCCACGCGAGCCGGATCGGCGATCTCCATGATGCGCTCTCCCACGACGACCGGTCGCCCGATCCAGTCCGCCTTGTCCGAATAGAGCAACAGGCCGGCCTGCGGAGCCTTCACCTCGACCTGCTCCAGCAGTTCCCTCGTGTAGTCGCGCTCCGTCTCGCGAAGCTCGGCTTCCGCCTTCAGAAGGGGCACTTGAGCTTTGCTTTCCGGGTCCGAGAACGCGGCTCGGGCGGCCTTGTGGTACTGAGCCAAGGCGACGGCAAGATTTTTCTCTCCCACTTCATACTGGTTGCGGAGGTTCGTGTCTTCGTACATCAAGAGAGTCTGGCCCTCATGAACGAAGGTGTTCGGAGGCACGAGAATGTCGGCGATCACCCCGTCCATCGGGGCGCTCACGACTGCGGGGTCCTTCGCGATGACCTCGGCTGGGGCGAGCGTGGACAGCCGAACCGGCAAGAACAAGGCCGCGAAAACGCCGAGTAGCGCGGCCCAAAGGAGCGGGCGGGGAATACGTTCCCGAAATCCGACCGACCCCTGCCGACGGAGCGCGTTCCATGCATGTGCATAGGTTTCGCAGAGGCGTTTGACGAGGATCAGCTCGTCGTCCAACCACGGGCCCTCCTTCACCAGCCAGAGCCCGCCGACACAGGACTGGTCCGAAAGGCGGAGTGGACACCAGAGGGCATACGAGAAGGAGAATTCCTTCCACTCGTCCTTGAGGTCGTCGGGACAATCTGTCTCCGAGACGCATATCGGTTCCGTGGCTTCACGCACGCTCTTGAGCGTGCCTACGACGCGCTCCAGCCAGCGAATCAGTGGCGCGTCACGCTCCACGACGGAGACGCTCGATGCCGCTTCCACTTGGTAGGGAAGCCTCTGATTCCGTCTGGACCTGAACACGTACGCCTGACGATAAACAATGAGGCGTCGCGTTTCGTTGGCGATGAGGAACTGAAGCTCGCTGATGCTTTGCGCGTCGCGCGCCATGCCCTCCAGTTGCAGGAGAGTCGACAACGCGGCGAACGGCTGCTGTGCACCCGTCATGGCTGGAGGTCCTGTGGAAGGGCTGCCGGGAAGGTTGCCGTCCCGCTCATCCCGGCGAGCACGTCCCGGGGTGTCTTTCGGAACTCGCCCGTCACCCGGATCGTCTGGCTGACGGGATCGACGCTTGCCCCGAGCTCTTTCAAGACTCCGACGTAGCTGCGACCGGTCTCGTCCACGGCGAAATTGAAGGAGGCTCCCTTCTTCAGCCACGCGAGGGCCTTGGATGGCAGGATCAGCTCGATTTCCAAGCGGTTGTCATTGAGGATGCTGATAAGCTGATCATTGGGAAACACATTTTCGTGTTCATTGACCATGACCTTGACGATACGGCCAGAGAACGGCGCCTTGATGCGGCATCCATTGACCTTCACCTTCGCGATGAGGATGCCGGCGAGGGCCTTCCGCGCTTCGGCTTTCGAGATGTCCACCTCGAGACTGCCGATGGCGTCCAGTCTCGAGAGGCCCAAGTTGTTCTGAAGGGTCTTCGTCCGGGCCTCGTGCTCGGCACGGGCGGCGGCGAGCTCCGCTTCGTATTTCGCGCAGTCCAGGTGTACCAGCGTGTTTCCCCTTCTGAACCGTTGGCCCTCTTTGAACGGCAACCGGCTGATGCGGCCCTCAATCTGGCTGCTAAGGACTGCCTGGGCCGCGGGCCTCACGACGCCCCTGATGGTCTCGAGCTCGGACACCTTTTGGATGGTGCTGTTGCCGGTGTCACTCCGCCCGGTCCCGGGCATGATCGCGACCACCAGGCAGATCGCGATGCCGAGTGGGAGCACAGAGGATGTGTGTCCCGCCGCGTTATGCCTCATCGTCGCCCACCATGTCTGGTTCCCTCTCCAGCACGCCCACCCGTGATTGGCTGGAGGGATAATTGCGAGTGCTGCACCTTGGCTGGGTCAGGTGATGTGTGCGGGCTGTCTCCTCCCCTGTCATTCTCCCTCTTGGCATTCGCACGATCGGCTCCATTCGCCCCTCCGACCGTTCTTTGAGAGGCCGAAAGAAGAGACTCCCAATGCGCGCGAATCTCCCGCGCCAGGCCGGCAACACCTTGCTCCGTGATGGCTTCTGGCAAGGGGTCATCCCCGATCGCGGCCAACAGGTTTGCATAGGCCGCTTCAAGGTGGGCCCGCGCGCGATCGTAACGAAGCGCCGCAACGGCGTCGTTCACCTTTTCGCTGATCATCGTTTGTTCATCCGAGCCGTTGATGAGCCAGGACCGTCGAACTTGGTCAGCGAGCTCATGCTGTGTCTCATAGTATTGCTGCGCCGTCGTCAACTCCCGTTCGGCGAAGGCAAGCTGGGCGAGCCTGACGTGCACTTGCGTCATGATGGTCATGGTCAAGGCCAAGCGTTGCATGTCCAACACCTTTTCCTGCACCTCTATCGTTTTGAGCTTGGCAGCCTGCTTGAACACGTTCACCAGGTTCCAGCTCACTTTGGCGCCGTAGGCCAGCCAATGGTTGTTGAACAAGAAGCGATTGCTACTGTAGTTCCCGCCGGCCTGGAGATTAAGATTGGGCAGCATTTGCAAAATGGCCGCTTTCGTCTCCTTCGCGTTGATCCGCTTTCGATAGTCCACCGTGCGGAGTTCCGGGCGCTTGACAAGAGCCGAATACTCCAGTTCTTCCAAAGTCTGTTTGATCTCGGGAAACTTCCACTCGCGGTCCGGAATCACAAGCTCGTAGTACTGGCCGGGGGGAAGGTTCATCAGTGCTGCAAGCTGGATCTTCGCTGTCGACAGTTCCCGATAGAGCTGTTGGATCTCCCGCTGGCTGTTCAGCAGAGCCCGCCGGTACCGAAGTTGAGAAATAGGCGATTCGAGCTTTCGGCGCTGAATCGTC
>JBFKNO010000243.1:0-4547 GCA_041629275.1 Nitrospiraceae bacterium | reverse complement strand
TGGGGGGAATCGTTTTATACTGCCGTCGTCCATGTACGCCCAAATTTATAACACAGGGGGACCCTTTTCGCAACTCTTCTCGGCAACCTTTAGCCTGAAAAGATTATATATTTCAATATGATACAAATTTGATGCTTCTGAGGGGTATGAGGCTGGGCCAGTGCAGGGGGGCTCAGGTCGGCAAGCGCGTCAGGTATCGTCCCGTATGACGAGGGTTTCGGTGGCCAGCTCGCCGGCCAGTCGGCCAGCCAGGGCATCGGCATGATCCTCCGACACGAACTGCCCGACCATGACGCGATAGCGCCGTCCTTCCCAGACCTCGACCGGCACGATGCGCACGGGGGAATAGGATCGCTCCAGGTGCGACTTGAGCGCCAGCGCGTTCTGCTCTTCCGCAAAGGAGCCCACCTGGACACGCAGCACGCCGGCTCGGCTGGCCCCGCCCCGGTACCCGATCACGCGAATCTCGACCCGGTCGGTGCCCTGCACCGCCATCCCGAGGGCCTGCGCCGCCTTGTAGGAGAGATCGATGATCCGTCCCCGGACGAAGGGCCCACGATCGTTGATGCGGACCTTGATCCGTTGCCCCGAGGTCAAGGAGGTCACCTCCACGAGTGACCCCATTGGAAGGGTCCGGTGCGCGGCGGTGAACCTGTGCATGTCGTAGCGCTCGCCGTTGGCGGTCTGGTTTCCGTGGAATCCGGGGCCGTACCAGGAGGCAATGCCCCGCTGCTTGTACCCCAGGGGGTAGGCCTTGGCCGCATGGGTCCGAGTTGAGGGGGACGAGGCGCAGGAAGCGAGCAGAAGGAGCCCGACCAGGAGCGCGAGTACCGGCGTCGCACGCCGGATCGACCCGAAGAGGGTCACGGCGAGCCGGGGCTCAGAATTCATCCAGCGATCTGCCTCGCAGCACGGCCAGCGCCTTCTCCGTGTTCGACACGGTGAGGACGACGATCGCCCGTTTTCCCTCACGGGAGGGCGTGCAGTAGCCGTTTTTGATATTGATCTTCGCACCCGTGAGAATTTCGGCGACGTCGTGCAGCGCGCCGGGTCGATTCTCGAGGCTGAGGATCAGGGCGTCCTCTTCGCGGAATCGAATCTTGTTCTCGGTCAGGATGACCCGCGCGCGAGTGAGGTCGTCGACGAGAACACGAAGGTTGCCGCGTGTCTTGCCCGTTCCGACCTCGGGCGCCAGAAAGCCCTTGATGTTGACGCCAGAGGTTCCGAGAACGGAGGCGACGCGCGCCAGGGCCCCCGGCTTGGTTTCCGTGTTAATAATGAGTTGGGTTGCCCGTGGCATAAATCACTCTCTGTTCAATAGAGGCACTTGGCTTTCGTCCCGCCGACCTTGCAGACGGTGGGTGAGATCAGGAGCTCGACCGTAGAGTGTACAGAATCCGCCCACACTTGGCCAGGGGGATCTGGTCCGTCGTGGTGGATGCCCGCATCGGATCACGGAGGAGATTGGCGGGGCCGCAGGCGCGGATTACTGGAGCGGGGGGAGGACACCTAGCAGCTGGGGGGAAGCCGGAACCCCCTGCGAACGCGGCGAGGCACCGTGGCGATCGCGGCGTTATCAGAGGGGTGTGCCATGACTTGGTGCGCCAATCGTGCACCTGCTCAGGTGAGTCCCTGATGTCCGCTCAGGAGGGCGCGTATGCGCCTGGGCCCCATTCAGGATGTTGAAAAAGGCCTCCAGCTGCGTTCTCGCTTCGCTCGGAGCCTCCACGTACCGAAAAAAGTACGCCTCGGCTCCTCGCTCGCTGCGGCCTTGCTGGAAGGCCTTTTTGAACATCCCGAAGAACGCAGCATTGCTTTTGCCGACCGCGTTTATGAGCAGCCGCTCGTGGCCCCGCAGTTCACGCACTTCAGGCAGGTCCCGTTGCGCACCATGCTGAACTGCTTGCACTCGGGGCAGGGATCCCCTTCATAGCCCTTTTGACGAGCGACTTGAACCGCCGCATAGGTCACGGTTTCCCGCTTGAGCTCCACTTGCTGCGCGACCCGGCCGTTTCCGTGACCATTCCCCGGCGTTGCGTGGCCGTTGTCCCGGCGAGAAGGGAACAGCTCGGGCTGCACGGAGGAGGACGCCAGCGCTTCCGGATCGGCCTCCTCGTCGATGCACTCGGGGTCCTGCTCGTCGGACTTGACCGTATCCATTCGCAGGTCGTCCACCTGCACCTGCGACAGGTCGTACCGGTCGAGGTAGGTGACCGCCAGCTCGCGGAAGATGTAGTCGACGATCGACGTGGCCATCTTGATCCGGTTGTTCAGCTTCACCGGCCCGTTCGGCTCGAAGCGGGTGAAACAGAACGCTTCCACGAACTCCTCCAGGGGGACGCCGTGCTGGAGACCAAGGGAGATGGCGATCGCAAAACAGTTCATGAGGCTCCGAAACGCGGCTCCCTCCTTGTGCATGTCGAGGAAGATCTCCCCCAACGTCCCGTCCTCGTATTCCCCCGTGCGGAGGTAAATCTTGTGCCCGCCGATGATTGCCTTCTGCGTGTAGCCGTCCCGGCGATCCGGCATGCGGCGACGCTTCGCCAGGTAGCGGACCTTGACCCGCTCCGTGATCTTCTCCGCGACTTGCAGGACCAACTGCTCGGCGGAGGCCGATTCGTCTCCGGAATCCGACGACGCATTCAGCGGTTGACTGAGCTTCGAGCCGTCACGGTACAAGGCCACCGCTTTGACCATGCTCCTCCACGCGAGCTGATAGGCGGCCTTCACGTCCTCCACCGTGGTGTCGTGCGGCATATTGATCGTCTTGCTGATCGCGCCCGAGATGAACGGCTGGGCCGCCGCCATCATCTTGATGTGCGCGTCGACCTGGATGAAGCGTCGCCCGATCCTCCCGCAGCGATTGGCGCAATCGAACACCGGCAGGTGCTCGGACTTGAGGTGCGGCGCGCCCTCCACGGTCATCGTCCCGCAGCAGTAGTCGTTGGCTGCGACAATCTCCTCCTGCTCGAATCCGATGGCTTTGAGGAGATTGAGCCGGGAGTCATCGAGCTGCTCTTGGGTCAGGCCAAGCTGGTCGCGGCAGAAATCGACGCCCAAGGTCCACTTGTTGAACGCGAACTGGATTTCGAAGGCCTGCCCGAGGCCGGATTCCAGACGCTCCAGCGCCGCATTGTCGAATCCCTTGGACCGCAGCGTGTCGTGGTTGACGAAGGGAGCGCCCTCGAGCGTCTTGCGTCCGACGCAGTAGGTGACGATCTCCTCGACCTGCTCTTTCGTATACCCCAGGCGGTCGAGGGCCGCGGGAATGCTCTGGTTGATGATCTTGAAGTAACCGCCCCCGGCAAGCTTCTTGAACTTGACCAGGGCGTAGTCCGGCTCGATGCCCGTCGTGTCGCAGTCCATGACCAACCCGATCGTGCCGGTCGGCGCGATGCAGGTCGTCTGCGCGTTGCGGTAGCCGTGCGCCGTCCCGAGCTCGAGCGCGCGATCCCAGGCGCGACGCGCGCCCTCCAGGAGGTCGGGAGGACAATCGACGGGATTGATGCCCTGCGGCTTGACCGCCAGCCCCTCGTAGACCTCGGGCGACGCGTTGTAGGCGGCGCGCCGGTGATTCCTGATCACCCGCAGCATGGGCTCGCGGTTCTTCGCAAAGCCCTCGAAGGGGCCGAGATGCGCCGCCATCTCGGCCGAGGCGGCGTAGGACTCGCCGGTCATGATGGCGGTGATCGCGCCGCAGATGGCCAGCGCCTTTTGCGAGTCGTACGGGATGCCCTGGCGCATCAGGACCGTGCCCATGTTTGCGTAGCCCAGACCCAGCGTCCGGAAGACGTAGCTCTTCTCCGCGATGGTCTTGCTGGGGAACGAGGCCATCAGCACGCTGATCTCGAGCGCGATCGTCCAGAGCCGCACGGCATGACGGAAATCCTCCTGCCGCAGCCTCCCGTCCGGCGTGAAGGACTCGCCGAGATTGAGCGAGGCGAGATTACAGGCCGTATCGTCCAGGTGCATGTACTCTGAGCAAGGATTCGACGCGTTGATCCGCCCATCCTCGGGACAGGTGTGCCACTCGTTGATCGTCGTGTCGTACTGAGCCCCGGGATCCGCGCAGACCCACGCCGCCCAGGCGATCCGATCCCACAGATCACGCGCTTTCACCGTCTTGGTGATCCGTCCGTCCGTCCGCCGTATGAGCGGCCACTCCCCGTCTTGTTCCAGAGTCGCGAAAAACTCGTTGGGGATGCGCACGCTGTTGTTGGAATTTTGCCCGGAGACGGTGTGGTAGGCCTTGCCGTCCCAGTCCGTGTCATATTCGTGAAAGACGAAATGGGTGAACCCTGCCCGTGCGAACGCGAACATCCGCTGGATGTAGGCCTCGGGCACGCTGACCGCGCGCGCCGCCTGAATCGCCTCCTTGAGCGCGGGATTCTCCTTCGGATCCGTTTCCACGCGCACGGCACTGTCCCCGTCGGGAACATGGCAGGCTCGGAGGACGGCGTTCAGCCGCTCCGCGCAGATCTTGGAGCCGGTCACCATCGCCGCCACCTTCTGCTCCTCGATCACCTTCCACTCGATGAACTCTTCGA
>JBFKNO010000242.1:0-4559 GCA_041629275.1 Nitrospiraceae bacterium | reverse complement strand
GCCAGAACTATACGGTTTACGGGCGAGGGCCGCATCCCGTCCGAATCCGGCCGGGGACCGATGGCGTGGCGGCGTGCCGGAGCCATCGGATCACTGCAGTCTTGCACGAACGAGCTCGTTGACGCGCTTCCCATCAATGGTTTGGCCGGCCAAGCGTCCCATGACCGCCTTCATCACCAGCCCGACATCCTTCGCGGACGTCGCCCCGGCCTCCCGGATTGCCGTCTCGATGACCTGAAGGATCTCCCCCTCCGACATCGCCTTCGGCAGGTACTGCTCGATAATGCCGACCTCCCGCAGTTCCTTCTGGGCCAGATCCTGTCGATTCCCTTTTTCGAATTGCTCGGCGGCCTCTTTGCGCTGCTTGATGAGCGTCGTCATGATCCGGGAGACCTCCACGTCGTCCAGCTGGCGGTTCAGCTCGAGCTCCTTGGACTGAACCGCTGCCTTGATCATCCGGATCACGTCGACCCGGAGCTGATCTCTGGCTTTCATCGCCGTCTTGAGGTCTTCCGTCAACTGTTCGGGAATGGCCATGTCCGCCCTTCTCTCCGCCGGTTTTCAGCCCAGGGGCGGGAGCATAGCCCCTTAGAAAGAAGCAGTCAATGCTGGCGCCGGGGCTCGGGCTGGCCTTTGGCAGGGCGGTTCAGTAAGATATCGTGCGAGGCAGCGGAGTCGTCTGGATTTCAGGCGGTCCATTCCCGCAGCGTCGAAGGGGCGTCGTGCCATGGGGTTCTCGGGCCGGGTCATCATGTGGCAGGGCCGCGTCAGCATGGGCGTCCTTGTTGCGATGGCCTTCTGCGTGGAGGCAGGTTGTCAGTCCTCCCCACCGGCCGCCGTGCGCCATACCGTGCCGTCGTCCGTGGTGGTCCCGCAAACCGTCGAACGCCTGGCCGTCCTCTACCAGGCCCCTGCGGACCGCGATCAGCGCGACGCGTACCACCGCCTCGAAGGCGCCGCGTTCCAGCTTAAGGAGCTGCGCCCCCACATCAGGATTTTCGATCGCGCGAACCTCCGGCAAATCCTGAGCGAGCAACAGTTCCAGTTGAGTGGACCGGTCACGGAGGACACGGCGGTTCGAGCTGGGCGGATGCTGGGCGTGGGCACGGTCCTGCTCTTCGAGATTCAGGGGCCGAGCACGAGGGATCGTCTCTTCGCGCGTCATTCAACGGACATCCCGCCGCTGAGCGTCAGCAGCAAGATCATACAGGTGGAAAACGGGGAGCTGGTGTTTCACAATGTCGTGACCGCCGCGGTCGATGATTCCGACGCGGCGGGGGGCGTGTTCGGATCGGAGTTTGCTGCGGCTCCCCTCATCCGGTCGGCCTTGACCCGAGGGGTCGACCAAACGATCGCCGATCTCCGGCGGGCATTCCGTTAGCCGAGGCGGCGTGGCCAGGGCGTGAAGTCTGGAGCCTCGGGCGCAAGGAGGACCTCATGAAGCAACACAGGGCGGCTCATGGATGCGGTCTCGGAGTTGTGCTGTCGGTCTTGCTCTTCGCCGGATGCGCCGGGGAGCAGCCGAAATCCCAACCCTCGACGAAGCAGATTCAGGAGGACTCCGATCGCTTTTTCCAGCAGTTGCGGCAGGAGGAGCAGGAGCGTGGCGCAGGCGCGGAACATCGTCAGTGAGCACCACGCGCAGGTTTCCTATCGAGCGTTGGGATCGCAGACGACCATGACGAATGATCCGCGAAGCTCAGGGAACTCGGTCGACCCACGAACCTTCCTGTCTCGGGTCAACCGCCTCGCGAAAAATCCGCCGAGTCAATCGACCTTTCACCTCACGCGTCAACCCTTCTTGCGCCTCCGCGGGGTGATCGGGCGTCTGCGCATGGACAGGGTTGCCCAACACCCGTCATGCTGCCAGGCTCCGGGCTGTTCGGCGCCGTTGACCGAGGGGTATCACCGCCGGGCGGACGGCCTGACCTTGTGCCCCGCGTGCTTTCGCAGTCGCCAGGAGGCCGGCAGGGTGGATGGCGAGAGGGGGTAGTTGCGAGGCCGTGGGGCTTGGCGGTAGTCTATTGCCTTATCGCTCTACAATCAGTGATGATGCAGCGGATGAGGGTGGAAATCGGAGGTGGACCATGATCCGGTTCAACGTTTTCTTCACGAGAGCCGGTCGGGCAGCGGCAGGACTGCTACTCTTCTTGTGCATCCTCACGAGCCCGCTCGTGGCCTCCGCCGCGCGAGACCTGCTGCCACAGCAGAAGCAGGAGATCACGCAGTCCGGCGAGGTCAAGCTCCAGCCGCTTGATCAGGAAAACTGGAAGCAGCCGCAAAGCTTTTTCAAGTGGATCGCCATGGCCTGTGGCTGGAAAGTTCCCGACGACTCGCTGGGCCGCGAGGGCTGGTACCTCAATCCGCGCATTGAGCCGAAGGTGCCGGGAGTGTCGGTCTTTCCGCCGGACACCGCCATGTTCTACATCGTCTACGAGATTCCCCCTCTCGATGCCCCGATGCAAATGAACGCCGATTGGTTCGTGACGAATGAGCAAGACCAGCCTGTCGGCAAGCCGGTCGGCAACGATGCGCAGTATCTCGACATGAACGAAGCCTACGGCTATTTCGAGCTGCGGAAACCCGATCAGGGCTGGAGCCCCGGCAGCTACCTGGTGAAGATCTACGTCAGCAGCCCGGGCCAGCAGCGCCACGCGTTGAGTGTGGCGGGAACCATGCGGTTCAAGATCAACACGTCCCAGGAAGCCGCCCGGACGGGGGAGCGCTGCCGCAGCGCCGGACCGCAGGCGGACTACGCCGGCTAGCCCCGAGCAAGGCCCTGCCCCAGATTCTCAGCCTGGTTGTCTCTCAGGAAGCGCCGTGGGACGGTGGGGCGGGGTGCGCACGCCCTGGCCCCGCGGGGACCGGGGTCGGCCCGATCGACATCGGCGAAAGGAACCAGGAGCGGAGGAGCGGATGAGGGAGAGCAATCCTGAAAAGCTGGCCTTACTGTACGAACGCTTCCGTGATGTCTGTCTCGTGGAGAAGGAAGTGTGGTGTGAGATCTATCTTCCCCGGGAGGCGGGGAAGGGCGCCGTCCTGACCAATGTCCAGGACCGCTATGAAGTGGTGATCGATGACCCGGAGATCGCGGACACGCTCGAGGCCAATATTCCGCTCGGCGCGAAGGCGCTGGGCGCAGCCATCGCCCAATACAAGGACCACCTCAGCTTCATCAAGAAAACCTGAACACGCCCGCCGTCGTCCCTGGGGTTACTGCCCCAGCGTCCGCTCGATATCACTCACCACCACGTCCGAAAGGGGTTTCGTGCTGGGACGATAGCGTGCGACCACCTGCCCCTGACGGTCCACCAAATATTTCTGGAAGTTCCACTCCACCTCGCCCGGAAAGGGGCTTTTTTCCGTCAAATACCGGTAGAGCGGGTGCTTATCCTCACCCCGGACGCTGATCTTGCTGAACAGCGGAAAGGTGAGGCTGTATTTCGTGTAGCAAAAGCTCTTGATCTCCTCGTTGCTGCCCGGCTCCTGACGACCGAAGTTGTTGGCCGGGAAGGCGAGGATCTCCAGGCCCTTGTCGCGATAGGTCTCGTACATGGCCTGTAGCTCCGCATACTGTGGCGTGTTGCCGCAGAAGCTTGCCGTGTTCACCAGGAGCAGGACCTTGCCTTGGAATTGCCGGAGGGGCAGGGGGTTGCCGTCGATGTCCTGCATCGTGAAGTCGTAGACGCCGCCGGATGCTGAGGACGTCAGGGTGGGCTGAACCGTGCGCGAGGGGGGGAAGGCCCCCGCGTCGGGCCAGCCTTGGACGAGCGCCACCACTCCGGCCGCGAACAAGGCGGTTCCTGCGATGAGCAAAGCGAGCCCGAGTCGTTTCATGACAGCATCCTTTCTCGGCGTTACATGCGTTGAAGGGCCGCAACCCGGTCTTCGATGGGCGGATGCGTGGCGAAGAGGTGCATGAAACTGCCGGTGTTCCCCGAAATCTTCATGGTCGAAAGCGCATCCTCGGTGCTGTACTGAATCTGCGCGGCCTTGACCCAGCGATCGATCGACCGCAGGGCGGAAATCATCGCATCGCGGCCGTATACCTTTGCCGCGAACGCATCGGCGCCGTATTCCCGTCGGCGGGAGAACCAGGCAATGGGAATCATCGCGAGGAACGAGAGCACGATCTGGAGGAAGATGTACACGCCAAAGGCGAGCATCGCGTTGCGTTCGGCGACATGCCTGTAGACCATGCGGCTGATGAAGTACACGAAGGTGTTCATCAACCCGGCCAGCACGGTGGTGACGAACATGTCTCCGTTGTACACGTGGCCCATCTCGTGCGCCAGGACCGCGCGGACTTCCTGCTCGTTCAGGTGGCCGAGCAGGCCGGTGGAGACCGCCACCATGGAATTGTTTTTGCTGGGGCCCGTCGCGAACGCATTCGGATCCGGAGAATCGTAGACCCAGACCTCCGGCATCTTGATGCGCAGGCGTCCGGCGATGTCCTGTACGCTTCCGTAGATGACGTGCTCGGCCTGGCTGCGCGGCTGGGTGATCTGCTGGCAGTCCAGCATCGACCGTGCCATTTGTTTGGAAAACGCCAAGCTGAG
>JBFKNO010000241.1:0-4570 GCA_041629275.1 Nitrospiraceae bacterium | reverse complement strand
TGGGCCGTCAAGTGAGAGCCCGCGCGCGATAGGGCTGTCGTAGGCCCTTTTCCCATGACCGGTTGCAGGGAGGCGGTTACAGGGTTCCCCGTATAACGAGAGGGAACGAGGGATTGGGCGGTGAAGAAAGAAAGGAAGGCCTGAGAGGTCAGACGCGGTCACTCTTCCAGTTCGAGAAGCTCGTCGAGGTCGTCCGGGAAGTCACCGGTCGGGTCGGCATCCAGATCGTCAAGCGGGTCCTGCGCAGTCGACGGGCTCGGGTGTTGAAAAATCCAGTCCTGGTATCGAACCAGACCCTCGAAATGCCGCACCTCAGGCGGGAAATCGTGTTGCTTGATCGGGGTCGCCGTGCTGAGACTGCGCACGCCGGCGATGCCGCCGTTCGGGCCCCGGATGATGTCCCAGTCCTTCCTGGTGATGGGATCCTTGTACGGCTTCCGGAGAAACGGCTTTGGCCGCTTGGTCAACTCCTCGAGGGTCCGCGGATAGATCTCTCCCGGCATGACTCGCCCCGCCTTCTTGGTCGCGGAATACAAGGCGAGGGCGTTCTGGATCTCGATGCCTCGGGCAAGCAGATCGGCCTCGAGCTCACGCTGGACCACGACCTTCCACTGCTTCGCCGCCGCGGTAATCGTCAGGCCGATGACGACAATCGTGAACATCAAGAAGAGATACGTGATCCCGCGATCGTTGTTCATGACCTTTTGTACCACCCCTCACCCCAACCCCCTCCCCCAAGGGGAGTGGGTGAAAAAAAAGCACCCGATCATCCTTCTCGCTTCAAGTAAGAAAGAGGGATAGGATCTCCGGCAACTACCCACTTACCTCCCTACGGAGCTTCGTCCGTCAGCGATAACCGTTGCTCGACCTGAGACGCCGTATGTCTGAGGATCACCGTGTTCGGCGTGATTGCGGCGACGAGGATTCCGGCGCCGATGACTTCTCCGCGCCTCACCGTATGCAACACGTCTCGCTTGGCGAGCAACGCCACCTCCTCTCGTTTCCGGCCGTGGTCACCGAGCTCGAGATATCCCAAGTACCGGAACTCACCCAGTTCGGCCCATGCCGACTCGGCCTGGGTGTCAGTCGCGGACGGTTCGGGGATTTCCGTCGGAAACTCTTCGGGCGGTGGAGGCATCAGCTCGATTGTTGTCTGGTCCGATCGGTGGAGCTCGAAGATGTTCTTCGAAGTGGAAGCCGCTGCCGCACGCTGCGCACGGCTTTGCTTGAGCTGGGCGAGATGAACGCGGAGAATGTGCGCGCCGGGATCGGACGGCAGGGTCGTCCCCCCTGCGAGCCCGCTCACATTGACCAACGGCACCCGTTGCGGGTCATCACGGCTCAGCATGGCCCACCACATGACCCCTGCCCAGACGAGCAGGAGCGCGCCCAACAATGCGACCTGTCGTTGCCTCGCGGTCATCACTTAGATTGCCTTGTGGGTGCACCTGGCTCCGGGCGCAGATAGGTGGCGATTCTCATTTTGAAAGTGACCTTCCGTTCTCGCTGGGTATCGGCGCGAACGACGTCCAGATCTTCGATGAACAGCAATTCCTGGGCCAGCTCGAGCTCGCGAATAAAACGACGGAGATCCTCATAGCGACCAGTGGCCGAGCCCTCAAAGATCGCTTTGGTTGCCAGCTTTCCCGACGGCGTCTCGACGCGGTAGGACAGGGAGGGCAACTTCACGTTATTGCGTTTTGCCTCCTCGGTGATGCCCAAAGCAAGCGGCACGAAGCCCTGTTTCGCGGGGATGATCCGCAACACTTCGGCCAGATCCTGTAATGTCCGCTTCGCCTCGGCATGCTGCACGAAGCGTTGGCGGGCATCCTTCCATTCCGACTGCAGCCGACCCACTCGATCTTGGGCGGGCATCACGAACAAGAGGTGGATCCCGCCCAAAATGGCGAGGAGGCACATGACGAGCGCGATCGTAGGAAAGAGGGGAACAATGGGCTGCCGCAGAAGCGCCGCCCATGTCTCCGACCTTTCAATCATGCGGTCTCCTCCCGGTACCCCACACGCAGATCAAACTCGACCACCCCGGTTTGCTCGTTGGTCCGATGTCGGACCAATTCAGGGTCATAGAACGCCGGATGGTCCGACAGCGCCAGGGTGAAAGTCGTCACAACTTCCAGGTTGAGTGCGGAACCCGCGAGTCGGATGGTCACTGTCCTTTTTAAGTCGTGTTGAACGCCGTTGATGGCCAACCCGTCGGGCACCGTTTCTTCCAGCTCCCCGAGCAATTTCGTCCATGAGAATGTGCGCTCTGCGATCAGTTGATTGGCGAATGTGACGTCACGCGCCAAACGTTGCAACGCCGCGTCCGACAGGTCGATCCCGTCGCGACGAGCCTGCGCCACGAACTCCTGGTCCTGGGCGCGGACGCGCGCGAGCGCGGGCCTGACCCGTCCCGCCTCGGCCTCCATCGTGGCAAGATCGCGGAGTTCCCACGCGATCACGACTAGCAATGCCACGGCGACAAGGACGAGCGCGATCCGCATCGGTCCCAGGTACGCGCGATGACGCGTGCTGAGGTTCGTCCGGAACGGCTCCATGTGGTAAGGGACTATTTCCATCGCGAACTCACTGTGGTGTCCAAGAAAATCCTTCCATCATCCAAGCTGCAATTCCCCTCTCCCTCCCCTCTCCCCCAGCGGGGGAGAGGGCCAGGGGGGGGCACGAACGCCTTCTCCAAATCCAGCTACACCCCACCCATGACCCCGGCGACGGCGGGGACCGTGGCAAACCCGCCCTGTCCGTTTCCTGCACGCCACCCAACCCCTTCAGCGAGCCGCCAGTCAAGCTCCTCACCCTCAAGATCAAGCTCCTCCCTCAGGGTCTCGAGCAGGCGAAGCTCGGTCGCGTCACTGGCCAAGATGAACCGACTCGGGACCGCCTTTGGAAAGGCGTCCGCGCACGACTCGAGGGACGCGAGCACGTCCTCCACGATACGTTCTTCCGAATCGACGGGCACACCTTCGGGCTTCGATGGTTGCGGGAGCCGCTTCGTGCGGAAATAGACGGGCGCCCCTTGGTGCAGGATGAGTACCGTGAGTGCAGAGTCGAGGACACTGACCCAGAGGAAGTTGGCCGGGTCGTACCGACGAAACCACCCGGTCGCATGCCCCCAACAGTTGAAGAGACGAGGCGTCACGGTGTCCACTTCCAGGGGATGCAAGCCCACCCCTTCGCACACCGACTCGAACTGACGCAGCACCGAATCTCGGATAGCGATGGCCAGCACGGTGGTGGGTCCGTCGGCATGCCCACCGGTCAGCACCTGGTAGGCAACCCGTACTCCGGCCACGGGCAAGAGCTGCTCCTGTGCTGCGCGCCACCGGATCAACTCGGCCTGCTCATCCGACCGCGCCGGGAGACGCTCCAACCGAATGATGGCCGCCCGAACACACAGGTCCGGCAACAGCAAGCACGTTGAACGCGGCAACCCGAAAAGCCGCAGCCGCCGCCAGATCGGGTGCGAGGCTTGAGGACGAAGCAGCGACTCCAGGCGCTCCCTAAGGGCAGACATGTCACTGATGTTGGGATCCACCGGGGATGGTTTGACCAACCCCATGGGGAGCGGGCGGACCGCGCTGCGATGGGTGCGCCAGCCCCAGAGACCCCGCACCTCCGCCCAGACCAAGGACTGCGGCCCGAGCTTCAGGCAGCATCGGGGCCGAATTTCTCTCAGCTTGACCAACTCAGCGAGCATCGATAAACGTGACCCGGTTGATTTCCCGCAAGCTTGTCTCACCCCGAATGGCCTTGGCCAGCGCCGATTGGCGCAGGGTAATCATTCCCTCGTTCATGGCACGGTGCCGAATTTCAGAGTTCGGCTTTCTGGCGAGAATCATTTCCTTGATATAATCGGTCAGGTCCAGAAACTCCGTAATACATTCGCGGCCCCGGTAGCCCGTTCCGTGACACTCCTCGCACCCCGCGCCTTCGTAGAACGCGATTTTGCGGTGCCGTTCATAATCCAAGCCCGACTCCTCAGCCTGTGCCTTATCCAACTCGACTTGCTGGCGGCACCCCTGACAGATCAACCGGACCAGCCGCTGCGCCAGGACGCAGTTCAGTGACGACACGAAATTGTACGGCTCGATCCCCATGTTCACGAACCGGCCGATCACATCGAACACGTTGTTGGCGTGCACCGTCGTGAAGACCAGGTGCCCCGTGAGCGCCGACTGGATCGCGATCTGAGCGGTCTCCGTGTCCCGGATCTCTCCGACCATGATCTTGTCGGGGTCATGGCGCAGAATGGAACGGAGCCCTCGGGCAAAGGTCACGCCTTTCTTTTCATTCACGGGAATCTGGACGACGCCGGACAGTTGGTACTCCACGGGGTCCTCGATGGTGATCACCTTGTCTTCCTGCGTGTTGATCTCGCTGAGGGCCGCGTACAGCGTAGTGGTCTTCCCGCTCCCGGTCGGTCCCGTGACCAGCACCATCCCGTAGGGCTCCGTGATCGCGCGGCGAAAGCGCCGCAGGTCATCCGCGTTGAAGCCCAGGCTATCGAGGCGCAGTTCAGCAATGCCGGCTGTCATGGCCTCGCGGTCCAAGA
>JBFKNO010000240.1:0-4578 GCA_041629275.1 Nitrospiraceae bacterium | reverse complement strand
CGAGACAGACGCGTTGCCTGAACCTCGCAGCCTGTTCCTCTCTGCAAGCTCAGCAGCCGATGTTACCAGCGGTAGTGGGCAAAGGCCTTGTTGGCCTCAGCCATGCGGTGCGTGTCTTCCCGTTTTTTGACCGATGCGCCGGTATTGTTGGCGGCATCCAGCAACTCGCCCGCGAGCTTGTCCGACATGGTCTTCCCGCTCCTCCCCATGGCATAGGTGGAGATCCACCGCATGGCCAAGGAGAGCCGACGAGTGGGCCGGATCTCGACCGGCACTTGGTAGGAAGCCCCGCCGACCCGGCGGGACTTGACTTCCACCACGGGCTTCACGTTGTCGATGGCGGCCTTGAAGATCTTGAGCGGATCGTTCCCGGTCTTCTCCTGGATTCGATCCAGCGCTCCGTAGCAGATCCGCTGAGCCGTGTGCTTCTTTCCGCGGTGCATCAGTGTATTAATGAACCTCCCCACCAGCTTGTCGCGGTGTCGAGGATCTTGAGGGACCTCCCGGTGTTGAAACACCCTCCGTCTTGGCATGCGTCAGCGTCCTCTTCCCCGAAAATGTTCGTGACCTGGTCTACTTGGGTCGCTTGGCCCCGTACTTCGAGCGACCCTTCTTGCGATCCGACACGCCCACGGCGTCCAGCGCACCCCTGACGATGTGGTACCGCACACCCGGAAGGTCCTTGACGCGGCCGCCGCGCACGAGGACGATCGAGTGTTCCTGCAGGTTGTGTCCCATACCGGGAATATAGGAGGTGACCTCGATGCCGTTCGTCAGCCGCACCCGCGCAACCTTCCGCAAAGCCGAGTTCGGTTTTTTCGGTGTGGACGTATACACACGCAAGCAGACACCGCGGCGTTGCGGGCAACGCTTCAGCGCCGGGCTCTTGGTCCCCGCCTTCACGAGTTTCCGACCATGACGGACGAGCTGGTTGATCGTCGGCATCGACTCCTCTTCAATCTGCGTGGTCGCGTGAGCGGGCCACACACAAAAGCAGGGAATTATAATGGTGAGTTGGCCGACTGTCAAGCAACAGCCCCCTCACCCCGCACCTTTAGCCACTTTGCGTCGGCGTCTCGGGGCTCGCCGTCTCGGGCTCGCCGATCGCGACGGGCTCCCCGACCAACTCCTGAGGCTCCGGCTCGTCCTGCGGGCTGAGGACAAAGGTGTCCCGGTACTCCTGGAAGCCGGTCCCGGCCGGAATGAGCCGTCCGACGATGACATTTTCCTTGAGCCCCAGCAGCGTGTCTTCGCGCCCGTTGATGGCCGCCTCCGTCAGGACGCGGGTGGTCTCCTGGAAGGACGCCGCCGAGATGAAGCTGTCGGTCGTGAGCGCCGCCTTCGTGATGCCCAGCAGCACCGGCTTGCCCAGAGCCGGCCGCCCGCCATCGGCGAGAACCCGTTCGTTCTCCCGCTCGAAGATGGCCTTGCTCACCTGGCTCCCCGGAAGGAACTCGGTATCGCCGGGATCCTCGATGCGCACCTTTCTCAACATCTGGCGGACGATGATCTCGATGTGCTTGTCGTTGATGGACACGCCTTGGAGGCGATACACGTCCTGCACCTCGTCCACCAGGTACTTCTGCAACTCCTTCGGGCCGAGCACATCCAGGATGTCGTGCGGGTTGGCCGACCCGTCCATCAGCGGCTCGCCCGCGCGCACCCAGTCCCCCTCGTGGACATTGACGTGCTTGCCCTTGGGGATGAAGTACTCCTTGACGTCGCCGACCTTGTTGTCGACCATCACCTTGCGCATCCCCTTGACGAACCCGCCGTAGGACACCTCGCCGTCGATCTCGCTGATGACCGCCTGCTCCTTCGGCTTTCTGGCCTCGAAGAGCTCGGCCACGCGCGGCAGACCGCCCGTGATGTCCTTGGTCTTGGTGGTCTCGCGCGGGATTTTTGCGAGCACGTCGCCCGGGGAGACCAGCGCACCTTTCTCCACCAGGATGTGCGCCTGGACCGGCAGGAGATACCGGGCCACGGCGGTCGTCCCGGCCATCTTGGCCGTTTTCCCGCTGTCGTCCTTGATCGAGATGCGCGGTCGCAGATTGGCGCCCGTGTGCTCGATCACGACCTTGCGGGACAATCCGGTGACCTCGTCGACCTCTTCCTTCATGGTGACGCCCTCGACGATGTCGCCGTAGGCGATCTTGCCGCCCGCCTCCGTGAGGATGGACAGCGAGTACGGGTCCCATTCCACGAGCTTCTGGCCGACTTCGACGGGATCCCCGTCCTTGATCTTGATTTTCGCCCCATAGACGACCGGGTACTTCTCCCGCTCACGGCCCGATTCGTCGTAGATGGCGATCTTGGCGTTGCGGCTCATCACCACCCACTCGCCCGCCTTGTTGCAGACGGCCACCCCGGGGTTATGCACATCGGCGTTGCGCTTGGCATCGAAGCTCATGAACCTCAGAAAGCCCGCGTGCTTCGCCTGCAGGACCGTCTGCTCCACGACCTTGCTCGCGGTCCCGCCGATATGGAACGTCCGCATCGTGAGCTGTGTCCCCGGCTCCCCGATGGACTGGGCGGCGATGACGCCGACCGGCTCGCCCTTTTCCACCAGGCGCCCCCTCGACAGATCCCGCCCGTAGCATTTCTTGCAGACGCCCCGGCCGGCCTGGCACGTCAGCACCGACCGGATCTTGACACGATCCACCCCGGCTTCGACGACGCCCCGTGACTTCTCCTCGTCCACCTCCTCGTCGACCTGCACGATGATCTCGCCCGTCAGCGGATCGCGAATGTCTTCCGCGGCCATCCGACCCAAAATCCGATCCTCGAGCGGCTGGATGATCTCGCCACCCTCCACGAGCGCCATCACGATGATCCCGTCCGTCGTGCCGCAGTCTTCCTCGCTGACGATCACGTCTTGCGCAATGTCCACGAGACGGCGGGTGAGATAGCCCGAATTCGCAGTCTTCAACGCCGTATCGGCAAGTCCCTTTCGGGCACCGTGCGTCGAGATGAAGTACTGCAGCACGGTGAGACCTTCGCGGAAGTTCGCCGTGATCGGCGTCTCGATGATCTCGCCGGACGGCTTGGCCATGAGCCCCCGCATGCCGCCCAATTGGCGGATCTGCTGCGAGCTGCCGCGCGAGCCGGAGTCGGCCATCATGAAGATGGGGTTGAAGCTCTCCTTGCTGCCGCCGTTGCCGCCCACGCCGAGCTCCTTCATCATCTCGCCGGCGACCTGCTCCGTGACATGCGCCCAGATGTCGATCACCTTGTTGTACCGCTCGCCGTTGGTGATCAATCCCTCCGCATATTGCTTTTCAATCTCGTTCACCTCGCGCTGCGCCCGGCTGATCAATTCCTCCTTGCGCAGCGGAATGTGCATGTCATCGATGCAAATCGACACCCCGGCCCGGGTCGCATACCGGAACCCGATGTCCTTGATCCGGTCCAGGAACACGATCGTCTCCCGGTGGCCCGCCTGCCGATAGACCGCATCGATCAGCTTGGTCACCTCTTTCTTGGTCATCAGCTGGTTGGCATAGGAGAACGGCAGCGAGGGCGGCAGGACCTCGCCCAGCAGCACCCGGCCGACGCTCGTCTCCACCAGATTGCCCTCGATCCGCACCTTGACCTTGGCGTGCTCGTCCACCTCCCTGGCATCGTAGGCGATCTGCACCTCCTCCGGCGAGGCGAAGATCTTGCCCTCGCCCTTGGCTCCCGAGCGGACCTTGGTGAGCCAATAGCAGCCCAGCACCATGTCCTGCGAAGGCACCGCGATCGGCTTGCCGTTGGCCGGAGACAGGATGTTGTTGATGGACATCATCAGGACCCGCGCCTCGATCTGCGCTTCGATCGAGAGCGGGATGTGGACCGCCATCTGGTCGCCGTCGAAATCCGCGTTGAAAGCGGCGCACACCAGGGGATGCAGTCGGATCGCTTTGCCTTCGACCAGCACCGGATCGAACGCCTGGATGCCGAGCCGGTGCAGCGTGGGCGCGCGATTGAGCAGCACGGGATGCTCACGAATGACCTCGTCGAGCACGTCCCACACCTCCGGGCGTTCCTTCTCCACGAGGCGCTTGGCGCTCTTGATCGTGGTGGCCGCGCCGCGCTCTTCCAGCTTGTGAAAGATGAACGGCTTGAACAGCTCGAGGGCCATCTTCTTGGGCAGTCCGCACTGATAGAGCTTGAGCTCCGGCCCCACGACGATGACCGACCGGCCTGAATAGTCAACCCGCTTGCCCAGGAGGTTCTGCCGGAAGCGTCCCTGCTTGCCCTTGAGCATATCGCTCAGCGACTTCAACGGACGCTTGTTCGGTCCCCGGATCGCCCGGCCGCGCCGGCCGTTGTCGAACAACGCATCCACCGCTTCCTGAAGCATCCGCATCTCGTTGCGGATGATGACACCCGGGGCTTTCAGCTCCATCAGGCGCTTCAGCCGGTTGTTCCGGTTGATGACGCGGCGGTACAGATCGTTCAGGTCGGACGTCGCGAAGCGCCCGCCGTCCAGTGGAACGAGCGGCCGCAACTCGGGCTGCAGCACGGGAATCACGACCATGATCATCCACTCGGGCTAGTTGCCCGACCGGCGGAACGCCTCCACGACCTTGAGTCGCT
>JBFKNO010000239.1:0-4635 GCA_041629275.1 Nitrospiraceae bacterium | reverse complement strand
GCTGTATCAAGGCAGGGAAGTACCGCACGGCGAGACAGAATCGAGCAAGTTCCATGCCCCCTGCCAGCGAGCGTGGCGCGTGGCGATTTCCGCGTCACATCAGCGTAATCGGCAGGTCTGGCGGAAGCCAAGCGATCTGAAGCGTCAATTTTCAGGGTCAGGGGGTGCGAAGGGGGTCAACGATTTGACAAGCGCCGTCAAACAGACGGGCAGGCCCTTCGACTCCCCTTCGACTCGCTGCGCTTGCTCAGGGTCGCTCAGGACAGGCAGGGAACGGGAGGCCCCTCGACGGAGCTCGGGGCAAGCCCTTCGACTCGCTACGCTCGCTCAGGGCAGGCGGGAAGAGAGAGAAGCGTGCTATTCCGTCTCCTCCGCTGTGGGAGAGGAAAGTGTGAGGGGGAACGGGTGAAGAACAACGATACGAATGGTTGAGACTTCGGGTTACGTCTCGGAGGGATCGCAGGACAGGAGACGAGCATCCAGCTTCTTGCGCTTCAGCTTTTCGACCAGTGTGGTGCGGTTCAGATGCAGGAGCTGCGCGGCCCGGCTGGTGACGCCATGGGCTTGGCGCAGCGCGACGCGGATCAGATGGTTCTCGAACTGCTCGAGCTCGTGGACGAGATTGATGCCGTCCTCGCTGAGCTCCATCGGTTGGAGCGCCGGCAGCGACGGCATGGCGGCCACGCTCTGCAGCACCTTGTCGGGCAGGTCCGGGGTCTCGATCAGGCCGAGCTTCTTGAGCACGACCATGCGCTCGACCAAGTTCTCCAGCTCCCGGACGTTCCCGGGCCAGTCGTACCGCATGAGGTGGCTCATGGCCTCCGGTGCCACGCCGCGGATCACCGCCTGTTTCGTGGTGTTGAAACGCTGGATGAAATGGTCGATCAGCAGCGGAATGTCGCTCCGGCGCTCGCGCAAGGACGGCACCGTGATGGGAATGACGTTCAACCGGTAATACAAGTCGCTCCGAAATCGGCCCGCGTTCACCGCCTGCTCGAGGTCCTGGTTGGTGGCGGCGATCACCCGCACGTCCACTGAGAGGGTCTTGGTGCCGCCGACGCGTTCGAACGACCGCTCCTGGAGGACGCGCAGCAGCTTCACCTGGAGCGCCAGGGGCAGCTCGGCCACCTCGTCCAACAGAATCGTGCCGCCGTGGGCCATCTCGAAGCGGCCCGCCCGGGTGTGCATGGCGCCGGTGAAGGCGCCTTTCTCGTGACCGAAGAGCTCGGACTCGAGCAGCGTGTCGGGAATCGCCCCGCAATTGACCGGGACGAGGGGGCGGTCGTGGCGAGAGCTGTTGAAGTGCAGCATGCGGGCGACCATTTCCTTGCCCGTGCCGCTCTCGCCCTGGACCAGGACCGTGCTGTCGCTGTCGGCAACTTTCTCGATGAAGTCGAGAATCGCGCGGATGGTCTCGCTGGTGCCGACGAGCTGATCCAGACAGTATTGGTCGCGAACGGCTCGACGGAGGAGGTAGTTCTCCTGCCGGAGCCGTTGATACTCCATCGCTTTTCTGATGATGACCCGCACCGCGTCGGTCTGGAAGGGCTTCGTGATGAAATCGAAGGCGCCCGCCTTCATGGCGCGGACCGCATCGTCGACCGTCCCCTGCCCCGTGATCACGATCGTCACGATCTTGGGGTCGATCTGTGCGACGCGTTCCATGAACTCGAGCCCGTCCATGCCCGGCAGGCGCAGATCGGTCACCACGGCCTGCACCGGGATGTCCTTCACCGTCTGGATGCCGGCCGGTCCATCGGCGACGGAGACGACCTGGAAGCCTTCGTGGCAGCAGATCTCCTCGAAAAGCTCGCGCACCGGTTCGTCATCATCGACGACGACGAGCGTAGGTTCGTGCATTCGTAGACTCCTCAGTCCCAAAAGCTCATGCTGCCGGTGTCTCCCGAGACACGGACGTCAACGGGGCAGGACTGGTCGGCGCATGCATGGTCGGGAAGGCAATGCGTCATATGATCGAGTATTGGGAACAGCGTTGCGAGGCCGAAGCACGTGGATGTCGATTACTGCTTGCACTTATATCGGTGAATGCCCGTTCTCGCAACGAAAAAGCCGTTTTGCAGCGACTCGGCAAATCGTTGCTGGCCGTACATCTCCCGCGATCATCTCTCCCATCATTTGTCAGGAGGGGTTGGGGAGGTCGAGACGTTGAGATATTGCGATGACGAGAAGCGTGTCCGAGTCGGATGAATGGATCGGGGGGCGGCGTGGTGGCGTCGCGCGACACCGAAACCGACTCGTCAGGGTGCTCGTGACAGCGTGGGTGTCCGGAGGGGTGTGGCGTCCGCCTGCGCCCCGATCAGATTGAGGGCCGGGATATCCTTGATAAGCTGGAACTGAACGCGAATCGCCTGGGGCGGGTAGCGGACCGCCCTGGGGGTCTTCGAGGGGGCGGCGGCGTCCCGGACCGGCATGGCGGCGAGCCATTGGGTCAGCCCGCTCTTCAGGGCCGCCACCGCGGCCGAGTCGAACAGGGGATCGCCGGAGGAGCGAATGATTCGCGGCGGCGTCGTGCCGTTCGCAACGCGTCCCCGGAGCGTGAGCCCCACGATGGCCCGCCGCTCGTTGCCAGGCAGGTAGCCACGGGCCCAGCGCCGCTCGGAGACGGCCGGATTCCAGGCCTCCTCGATACGCGCGCGCAGAGGCTCCAGCTCTGTCCCTGCGAGGTCCTCACCAGGGTCGTCCGATGGAGGCGTGGTTGCGTCTTCGTCCATCCCTGTCGGGTCGTTCGGCTTCGGCGAGGGCGGTGCCCGGGGGGTGAGCGGCTCGCGGACGTCCAGGCTCACGGTTGCGCGTTCGTCCGGGACCTCGTCGACGGTCAGTTTCATGGCCGTGAGGTGCGCGACCTGGTCGCGGGTCAGGCCGGTGAACACGGCCTGGGCCGTGATCACGCGTGTGGTCTCGAGCCGGACCGTCTCCTCATCGAGGGGCTGGACCCAGGTGGAGAGGCGCCAGTCCCGCAGCCGCGAGTAAATTCCCAGCGTCACTCCCCCGCGACCCAAGAGCCTGAGATAGAGCCGCCGTGGCCGGGCGATCTCCACGATGAACAGGCGGTTGAACTCGGGCTGCGAGGACGGAATGAGCTCCACCGGCCCCTCGGCCTCGGCCGGCATTCGGACTCGTCCGCCCATCGTGCGCGCGGCCTGCATCACCGCTTCGGCGGCGGAGGGGGACAGGCGGAGGGTCACCGGGACATTGAGCGTGATCGCATCGTCCCGCGGGACGATCGGAAACGGGGTGCCGAAGTCTGCTTCGACGCCCGAGGCGACGAGCCGCTCGACGAGCCGGCGCAACCGGTCCTCATCGCTGGGTGCGGCAACGGCAGCGCCCTCGAGCTGGAGCAGTTGCCAGCCCGGCATCTTTTTGACGACACGCTCGTAATTGGCGCGCGCCGGTCCAAAGCCGGGGGCGGCTCTGAGGGCGCGCTCGTATTCCCGCAACGCCTGCCAGAGCTTGCCTTCGCGGGTCAGCGCCTCGGCCGCGTCGTTGGCTTGCGCGGCTTCGAGGAGGCCCGGCGTCACGACCGGCCGCTTGGACAGGGATGCGTCCCGGCCTGGGAGGAGCCGCAGGACCTTCTGCACGAGCTCCGTCGCGACGGCCGGTGCATGGTCGATCGGTCCCTCCGCGCTGGCGGTGCCGAGCACGGCACCCCGCTCCACCTCGATGAGCTGGGCGTCGAGCCGGAGCTGCTCCTTCACGACGGCGAGACTCCCCGTCACGAGGACGGTGGCGCCGAGGAGCTGGCCGATCCGCACGCCCGTCTCGTCGGCGATCCGGCCACTGACCTGGAGCGACTGCTCGCGCATGACTTCGTCCAAACGCTCGCGCTGCACGACGATGAGGTCGGGACGGCTGGAAAGCTCGGCGACGAGCATGTCGGGCAGGCCCTTTTGCAGCCACCTGAGCTCGACGCGCGCCGCCCGGTCCTCGAAGTACAAAATGGACAGGATCAGCGGCGAGGGAAATTGCGCGATCGGCGACGGATCGAGCCCAGCCGATGCAGCGCCGGCGTCAATCGGCGCATCCATGCTCGCTGCCTGCCGTGGCGATGTCGGGGCCTGGGCTGCCCGAACAGCTTCTTGCGCCTGAGGCGCCCCCGGCTCCCCTTGTGGCTTCGGCGCAGAGCAGGAAGTTGGGATCAAAGCGACTGCAAGGACCAGCCCGACGATCCGATGAAAGGCCATAAATGTTCTCGGTTTGCTCCGTGAGCGGTATTAGGTGCTACATATGATGAGAGGGAGTCTCTTACCTCCCCTTTGTAAGGGGAGGGAGGAGGGGTAGATCGAAAAGGGGGACTCCTTGTAAACGCCCCGCGCCCGCTGCCCGCCTCACCGGGGCGTCCCTGTGTGTCTCTGCTTGAGATGGAGGGAGAGTCCCCGACTCAAACGATACGATAGGATGAGACGGGCAAACGGTCAAGCAAACGGCGGGAATCGAACCTTGACACCTTCCGGACCTGCTGCTACCGTGCCGACGCAGGCTGCGTCTTTCTCTCTCTGTCATCCTCCCTTATAATGGTGCGCGCGAGCTGGCGTAGCTCAATCGGCAGAGCAGCGGTTTTGTAAACCGCCGGTTGGAGGTTCGATTCCTCTCGCCAGCTCCACTGCCTGCTCCCCT
>JBFKNO010000238.1:0-4696 GCA_041629275.1 Nitrospiraceae bacterium | reverse complement strand
GCGGGCATCGAGCTGCCGATCAGATGACTGAAGATGTGTTGAAAGGCGCGGCGGACCTGAAAGAAGCAGGCGAACAAGTGTGACGCCTCCATCGGACGGGGCAGCGTCACGCCGGCAAGGTGGAAGAGCTGTTCCCAGTCGCGGAGGAAGTCGGCGTAGAAGGAGACACGGCCGACCCTGGCGCCTCCCCCGGATGTTCCGGCCAGGAGGCCGTACAGATGGTGCCGGTACTTGTGATACAGGAGGAACAGCCCGGCGTCCTGATACAGCTCCAGGTCCTCGCCCGAAGGCCTGACCCCGCGAACCAGCGTGGCCCGAATCCGGTCGACCAGCGCCTCGACCCGTTCCGAGAGGTGCAGGACGTTGACGTGCGGGCGCTCGGGGTCCTCGACCCGCATGCTCCAGATCGGCTCCGCCTCCTCGTAATCCGCCCCCAATGCCTCGCGTTCGTACTGAATCCGCTCCGGAAGAAAGGGATTCGAGTATCCCAGCCGGGAGACGGCTTGGAGGAAGCGACGCTCGTGGCTCGACAGAAGGGCCATGGGTTTGCCAGTGACTCCTGTACATGAAATGTATGGCTGCTAGCATTGAATGTCAATCTTCCACGATATGCCATGATCCGGATGATTCATAACGCATTGATTAGAAGACCATTCGGAAGCGTTGCCTCGCGGCACCCGGGTTGACTTTCAGCCCGGCGCCAGCAGCGAAACAGAAACCACAGACCACGCTGCAACAAACAAAGGAGGCAACGCCATGAGACCGAGAGCGACCATAATTGTTCTGCTGGTGGCCCTGCTGACGATCGGGACGAGCTCGATCGGCTGGGCCGCCGGGACGCTGACTCCCAAGGGCGCCAGCGATCAACCCATCCAGATCCGCGACCACCACGTCAACATCGTGATCAACAACGGCTTCGCCATGACCGAGGTTTACCAGACGTTCTACAACCCCAACGCCCGCGACCTCGAGGCCATCTACAGTTTCCCCATTCCGAAGAGCGCCAGCCTGTCGGAAGTCACCATCTACGCGGGGGAGAAAGAGATCAATGGCGAGGTCCTGGAGAAGAAACAGGCCAGACAGGCCTACGAGGAGGAACGCGACAAGGGGAACGACGCGGGGCTGGCGGAGAAGAACGGGTTCCAGACCTTCGACTTCTTCGTCTCCCCGGTCAAGGCCCAGGACGAGACCCGCATCCGCTTCCTCTACTACCAGCCGCTCGAGATCGACACGGGCATCGGCCGCTACCTCTACCCCCTGGAGGACGGCGGTACGGACGATGCCGGAGCCAGCTTCTGGTTCACGAACACCAAGGTCGAGAACTCAATGTCGGTCAACCTGATCCTGAAGTCCGCCTACCCCGTGACCGACGTGCGCGTGCCCGGCTTCGAGCAGGCCGCCGTCATCACGAAGGTCGACGAGGGTCACTACGCCGTGGACCTGCAGCTCAAGGACGCGCGCCTCGAGCGCGACTTCCTCTTCTACTACCGGCTGCAGGACGACCTGCCCGGGCGGATCGAGGTCATCCCCTACCGGGCGGACAAGGGCGAGCCCGGCACCTTCATGATGGTCGTGACCCCCGGCATCGACCTCAAGCCGCTCAGCCACGGGCAGGATTATCTCTTCGTCCTCGACGTCTCGGGGAGCATGCAGACCAAGCTCCCCATGCTGACCAAGGGGGTCGTGAGAGCGCTCGAAGGGATGAGCGCCGAGGACCGCATCCGCATTGTCACCTTCAGCAGCAACGCATCCGAGCTGACACGGGGCTGGGTCCCGGCGACGAAGGACAACGTCGCCAGGCTCGCCAAGGATGTGCAGGGGTTGCAGGCGAACCACAGCACCAACCTCTACGCCGGCCTCCAGCTCGCGCTGGACAACCTGGACGATGACCGGGCGACCAGCCTCGTGGTCGTCACGGACGGCGTGACCAACACGGGCACCCTGGATCCGAAGAGCTTTCACCAGCTCATGCAGAAGTACGACGTCAGGGCCTACGGGTTCCTGATGGGCAACAGCGCGAACTGGCCGCTCATGCGGACCATCACGGAAGCCAGCGGCGGGTTCTTCTCGCCGGTCTCGAACGCCGACGACATCATCGGGCAACTGGCCCTGGCGAAGAGCAAGATCAAGTTCGAGAGCTTGCACAACGCCGAGGTCAAGATCTCGGGCGTCACGGTGCTCGACGTCACCGACGAGGTCTTCAAGCGGGTCTACCGCGGCCAGCAGCTCGTCGTCTTCGGCCGCTACAAGGACAGCGGCGAAGCCCGCGTGAAGCTGAACGCCAGCCTGACGGGCGAGGACAAGACCTACGCGACCCGGTTCAGCTTCCCGGAGATCGACACCGCCAATCCGGAGATCGAGCGGCTCTGGGCGCTCGCCAGGATCGAGAAGCTCGAGGCCCTGGCCGCCATCGGCGCCATGGACGCGACCGAGTCCGAGCACGCGGTCCGCGATCTGGGCCTCGCCTACCAGCTCGTCACCGACCAGACCTCGATGGTGGTCCTCACGGACGAGGTCTTCAAGGAGCGCGGCATCCAGCGCAAGAACAAGGAGCGCGTGGCCCGGGAGCAACAGGCCCGGACGACCCGCGCCCAGCAGCCCGTCCGCAACTACCGGGTGGACCAGGCGAAGCCGGCATTCAAGCGCAGCGCGCCCTCGGTGGGAGGGGGAGGGAGAGGCGGAGGCGGCGCGATCGATCCCTTCACGGTCGCGATGGCCCTGCTGGTTGCTGCCCTGGTGCTCAACAGCATGGTGCGCCGGCAGACCTCATGAGAGCGTGACCATGCGAGTGACCACTTACCACAATCCTCCCGTCCTCACGGCGTGGCGCCTCCCCGGCGCCACGCTGCTTCTCACCGCCGCGGCCGTCCTGATCTTTCTCCTCCCCACGTCCACGGTACGCCTGCAATACGACCGCCTGGCCATCACCGCAGGAGAATCCTGGCGATTCCTCTCCGGCCATTGGACGCACTTCTCGCTCGACCATCTGGTTCTGGACGTCCTGATGTTCGCCGTATTGGGAACGCTGTGCGAGGCAATTACCCGAGCGCGGTTCTATCTCTGCCTGTTTGGGTCCGCGGTCCTCATTCCAGCCGCGATCTGGCTCATGCTGCCGCAGCTCGAAACCTACCGCGGCCTGTCCGGGATCGATTCGGCGCTGTATGTGCTCCTGGTCGTGACCCTCCTCAAGCATCAGCTTGCGGAAAGGGACACGGTGTCGATGGGCCTCGCCGCGACGGCACTGCTCGGCTTCATCGCGAAGGTAGGCTACGAAGTAGTGACGGGCAGCACCTTCTTCCTCGACAGCAGCGGCGCCAACATGGTTCCCATCCCCCTCGCCCACGCCGTCGGCGCGGTGGTCGGCTTGTTGAGTGGGCTGACTCCTCCCTTAACGCAATCAGCCGACAACACGAGGGAAGGAGGTTCTTGCGGCCTGGCTGGTCGTGATCCACTTCGGAACCTGGTCAAAGGCGTGGGGATATTCGAGTCGCAGCGGCCAGCGAAGGCAAGCCGTAAAGAGGTGGAGCCCGATCAACCAGACACTTGACCCGTTGGCCACTGGCACTCCCGCCCTCTGCTCAGTTACACTTTCCGGACGCGAACAGGAGAGGTCATGCGGGAAGAACGGACGATCAACTTTTACACGGTGCTCGAGATCGTGCCCACCGCCACGAACGCGGACATCAAGAAAGCCTGGCATGAACAAATACAGGTCTGGCATCCGGATCGCTTCAGCCACTCACCGGCCTTGCACCGGAAAGCGGAAACCCGCACCAAACTGATCAACCAGGCCTACCAAACACTCAGTGACCCCACCGCACGCGCGCGCTACGACGCCGCCACACAGACCGGTCCCTCCGCCACGCCACCCACGTCCACACGGCCCTCCCCGCCACCCCGATCCCAGCCGCCGCCACGACCCCGCCGCCAGGGCCCTCGAGGGCCCCAGGCAGCCGTGACCCTCTCCCGGCAAGGGCGTCCTATCGTATTGGTGCCGGCCTGTTATCTGCTCGTCGACAGCCGGCAGCACCTGCCCTATACCTTTGAAGGCTTCAATCGGATAGCAGGCACCACTTCGCGCGACTTGCCGGCGGGCCATTACGTCCTTGAGGAAGCCCCCGACCTCTTTTGCGTGCTTCGCAAGCGCGTCGAAGAGTTCATGACCGAGTTCTCGAATCCCTACGACAAGCGCCCGCGGTTTCTGGCGGAGCTCGAAGCGCTACTCCCCTATCCACATCGGTTCCTGGTGATCGAGGGCGCGCTCCAGCACAACAAATCCGGGGGGCTCTTGGGTCAATATCAAAAAATTGGATTGATGGATTTCCTGGATTCCATCACGGCGCGATTCGGAATCCAGATCGTCTACTCGGATAGTCGGGAGGAGGCGGAAGAACGGGTGGCGAACCTCGCGGCCATGCACTATGCCTACTTCTTCGCCGAGCAACAGGGCCTGGGACGCTGTCTGAAGGAGGACGACTTATAATCGAACGGATACCAGTGGAGGAGGGGGCCAGCCCAACCTGACCCCTTTCGGCTCCTCGGTGTGGAACACAGTCAGAAGCCTTTCACGTTCTGAGGAAAATGTGTAGAATCACGTCATGCCTTCCGAAGACCCTAGTATCAAAGATCCTCCCACTCGTCGGAGGAGCGCCCTCAGCCAAAAACTTGCCCAATTGAAGCTGCAGGAGGCCCGGTC
>JBFKNO010000237.1:0-4712 GCA_041629275.1 Nitrospiraceae bacterium | reverse complement strand
TGTGTCGACTGATCATCAGAGGCTACCAACGGGGGATTTCACCCTGGCTGGGGCCTTGCTGCCGGTTCGAGCCTTCCTGCTCCCAGTACGCGAGTGAGGCCATCGAGCGGTACGGGGTGCTCTGGGGCTTGGCGAAATCCTGTCTAAGGCTGCTCAAATGCCATCCGTTTCATCCCGGCGGGTTCGATCCAGTCAACTGACGCAACCCTGTGAACTGACCCAACCGACTCAAGCAGCCAAACCGATTCAACGATTGTCGTGATGGAAAAGCGCGTCATCATTTTCCTGATTCTCTCGCTCCTGATCGTCCTGGGGTGGAATTTTCTCGCCGGGAAGATGGGATGGATCCCGGAGCCGCCGCCCGAGGAAATGCAGGAGGCTCCCAGGGCTTCCGAGCCCGAGGCGGAGCCTTCCAAGCCGCCGACGGCAAGCGAGCCGGCGTTGGCCAAGGAGAAGCCGGCGAGCGAGGCCGCAAGCCCCTCGGCCGTGCCGATGACGGCTGCGGCACCCGCGGGAGAGGAGGTCATCGTCGTCGCGACCGATCTGTACCGGGCGCGATTCAGCAACAGGGGTGCGGTGATCGATGGGTGGGAGCTGGCGAACTACACGAGCCCGAGCCCCGAGGGACCGGTGCCCGTCGAGCTCACGCACAAGGAAGGACGCTTCTTGAAGCCGCTGGCCATCAAGGCCGCCGACGAGGACGTGACGGCACAGCTTCGCGATGGCCTCTATCGCGTGAGCCGGGACTTCGAACGGCTCGATGAGCGGCACCCGGTCGGGCACCTGGCCTTCGAGTATCGCGACGAGGGAAGCGGGCTGAGGGTCGAGAAGGAGCTCACGTTCCATCACGGAAGCTACGTCGTCGATGTGAGCGTGCGCGCGCAGGGCCTTCCTGAGAACTGGGGTCTCGAGCTCGGCACGAATTTCGGCATCGTGGAGTGGGGGGAAGGCTTTATCGGGATCATGGGGCCGGCGTTCCTGATCGACGACAAGGTGGAAAAGGAGGTCCCGGACGATCGCCTCGTCCGTATGGGGCCGGTGCGATGGCTGGCGCTGCAGGACAAGTACTTCATCAGCGCCTTGATACCGGAGGGCGCCAAGGCGGTGGGAGTCACCAAGGAGGGCGATAACCTGGTCTCGACTGATGTGCAGTTTCCCGGCGTGGAGTCTGCGACGATGCGGCTCTACGCGGGCCCCAAGGCCTACGACCGCCTGAAGGCGCTCGGGATCCGGCTAGAAGAGACCATCGACTTCGGGTGGTTCATCTATGGGAGTTGGGACATCGTGCGGTGGATCGCGAAGCCGCTCTTCCAGGTATTGCGGTTCTTCCACGAGTACACGCAGAACTACGGCTGGTCGATCATACTGCTGACGGTCTGCATCAAGCTGCTGTTCGTGCCCCTCCAGTACAAGAGCTACAAGTCCATGAAGGACATGCAGATCGTCCAGCCGAAGATGCAGGAGCTGCAGAAAAAGTACAAGGACGACCGGGAGAAGCTGAACCGTGAGCTCATGAAGCTCTACAAGGACCACAAGGTGAATCCCTTGGGCGGATGCCTCCCGATGCTGATGCAGATGCCGGTGTTCATCGCGCTCTTCAACATCCTGTACATGACGATCGAGCTTCGTCAGGCGCCCTTCCTCCTGTGGATCACGGATCTGTCGGTGCCCGATCCATTCTATGTGTTGCCCATTCTGATGGGCGCGAGCATGGTGCTCCAGCAAAAGATCATGCCCACCGCGATGGATCCCACCCAGGCCAAGATGATGCTCATGCTGCCGGTCTTCCTGACCTTCATCTTCTTGAACTTTGCCGCGGGACTGGTGCTGTACTGGTTGACGAACAACGTGCTGACGATCGCGCAGCAGTTCATCACGGATCGATATATCTTCAAGCGTCCCACCTTTACGTCCCTGACGAGCGGCCCCCCGGAGCAGTCCGACGCGAAGCCCCAGGGGGACGGTCAGAAGCCGTCCGGCAAGAAAAAGAAGGACAAGCAGGCCCAGAAGAGCGAGGCGGATACGCCCGTCGAATCCTGACGCGCAAGAGCATGGGGACGGAGCTCGACGATACGATTTGCGCCGTCGCCACCCCCGTCGGTGAAGGGGGAATCGGGATCGTTCGGATCAGCGGCGAAAAGGCAATCGACGTCGCCGCGGCCGTGGTGCGCCTGCGTCACGGGAGGTCGCTACACGACGCCCGCAGCCGCCGCATGTATCTCGCCGACCTGGTGGCCGTCAGATCGAGGCCGGGTAGGACCCGCGGCGAACAGGGGGACGTCCTCGATCAAGCGCTGGTCGTGGTCATGCGCCGCCCGGAGTCGTACACGGGGGAGACCGTGGTCGAGATCCAGGCTCACGGCGGCCCCCTCGTGCTCCAGCTCCTGTGCGGCGCCCTGGTACGGGCCGGCGCGAGGCTGGCGGAGCCTGGCGAATTCACGAAGCGGGCCTTTCTGAATGGCCGCTTTGACCTCGCGCAGGCGGAGGCGGTGCTGGACACGATTCGAGCTCGAACGGAGAGCGGGCTCAGCATTGCCCAGGAGCAGTTGCGTGGCGCCCTCTCGGCGCGTATCGACGAGGTCAGAGAACGATTGATCCGGCTGTTGGGGCACGTGGAGGCGGCGATTGATTTCACCGAGGAGGATCTCACCTTCGTCAGCCATGGTGAGCTGGAAGAGGGGCTGAGAGGCGCCGTCCAGGTGTTGGCGCGCCTCGCGGAGAGTACACGCGAGGGCAGGATCTTCCGCGAGGGTCTGGCCGCCGTGATCGTGGGCCGGGCGAATGTCGGGAAATCCAGCCTCCTCAACGCCTTGCTGGAGACGGATCGCGCGATCGTGACGGAGGTCCCGGGCACGACGCGGGATGTGCTCGAGGAATCTCTGAACATCCGCGGCATTCCCGTCCGGCTGATCGATACGGCGGGCCTTCGCGCGACCCGGGATGAGGTGGAGCGTGAAGGGATCCGGCGCAGCCGCGCGGCGATGGAGCAGGCGGAGCTCCTCATGATCGTGTTGGACGGATCGAGCCTCCTGACCGAGGAGGATCGGGAGCTGGTGGGACGGCATGAGGGGAAGAAGCGGCTCCTGATCGTCAACAAGATCGACTTGCCCCGGCGTCTGGGCGAGGAGGAGCTCGCTGTGTTGGTCTCTGGGCGTCCGGATTGCGCCGTGGCGAGCATCTCTGCCAAGTCGGGCACGGGTCTGGACGGACTGAGGGATCGCCTGCGCGAGCTGGTCATCCGTCGAGATTTTGAACCCGGCGAGTCCCCCACCGTCACGCGGCTGCGACACCTGACGGCCTTGATGCGGGCCAAGGAGTCGCTGACGCATACCCTCGAGTCCGTCGCGGCGGGGCTGTCCGCTGAATTCGTCGCGGTGGATCTACGGGCGGCCATCGACGCGCTTGGGGAGATCACGGGCGCGGTGACGACGGACGAGATCCTCGATCGGATCTTTAGAGAGTTTTGTATCGGGAAGTAAGGAGGGCTCAGGGGTGACCGGAAGGCCCGGGGACTCCCCTTCGACTCGCTGCGCTCGCTCAGGGTAAGCGGAAGGCGGGCTTCCCTTGTCGTCATGCCCGCGGTTTCTGGCGGGCATCCATGCGGCTCCATCTCTGTCATGGCTGCGGAATCCCTGCCTGCGCAGGGAGGCATCCATCTTGGCGCTGCCGGCGTGCCACGGGATCGGCGACGGGGCTGGATTCCCGCTTCCGCGGGAATGACACCAAGAAGACGGTAGGCGGACGGAAGGTATCAATAATTAAATATAAATGCTTATGAGTAGAAACTATGATGTAATTGTCGTCGGCGGCGGCCATGCCGGCTGCGAGGCGGCCTTGGCCTCGGCCCGCATGGGCGCGCGCACCTTGCTGCTGACGATGGACCTGGACAAGGTCGCCCAGATGTCCTGCAATCCCGCCGTGGGTGGGATTGCCAAGGGGCATCTGGTGAAGGAGGTCGACGCGCTCGGCGGCGAGATCGGGCGCAACACGGACAAAGCGGGTATTCAGTTTCGGATGCTCAACACGAGCAAGGGCCCGGCGGTCCGGGCGCTGCGGGTCCAGTGCGACAAGAAGCTGTACCGCCTGGCCATGCGGGAGACCATTCTGGCTCAGGCCAACCTCGAGACTGCCTCTGGAACCGTCGATCGTCTGATCACCAGGAATCGCAGCGTCACCGGCATCGTGACGGACCGTGGCGAGGGAGTTGAGGCTCGGGCCGTGATCCTGACCTCGGGGACCTTTCTCAAGGGGTTGATCCACATCGGGCTGAATCATTTTCCCGCCGGGCGGGCCGGCGAGGCTTCCGCCGAGCACCTTTCCGATTGCATGCGAGACTTGGGTTTCGAAGTGGGGCGGCTCAAGACCGGGACACCGCCACGGCTCAAGCGCGAGTCCATCGATTTTTCAGCCATGGTGCCCCAGCCTGGTGACGACCCTCCCCTCCCCTTTTCGTGCCGGACGACAGACATTCCTCAGAGGCAGGTCGCCTGCCACCTGACCTATACGACCGCGGACACGCACGAAATCATTCGAGCGAGCCTCGATCGATCTCCCATGTATGCGGGTGTCATCGAATCCGTGGGCCCGCGGTATTGCCCGTCGATCGAGGATAAGGTTGTGCGGTTCGCCGACAAGGCACGCCATCAGATTTTCATCGAGCCCGAGGGGTTGGACACCGACGAATATTACCCGAACGGGATCTCGACGAGCCT
>JBFKNO010000236.1:0-4727 GCA_041629275.1 Nitrospiraceae bacterium | reverse complement strand
GGTGCCGCTGGAGGCCGGGTCGGGACTGCCGTCGGCACGACGCAACAGATAGAGCATGACCTCGGTTCGATCCTCCAACTGGATGCTGAACCAATCCCAGCCGACCTGCCCCTCTCCCAACTCGGCTGACCCGAATTCATGATCCATCCAGCTTGTGCCGGTCACCTGCAGGGTCTCGGTTGGCAGGCGCACCGTCCCCTCGGTACGGAGACGGGTGAAGGAATAATAATGTGACGCCTGTCCGCGGCCGTCGCCTTTTCGGCTGATGCCGTTCAGCCCATGGATCACGGGGGGCTTGAGGGGCATGAGACGCAGGTCGATTTCGAACCCGTCCGCCGCCGCACGCAGAGTCACGACGTCCTGGTCGGGTGGGCCCGCTTCCGCAGACCACCGGTCAATCCACACCTGCAATCGTCCGGGCTCCGCGCCGGCCTTGCCAAGGGCGGCACGGCTGAGCTTTTCGGCGTAGAGGAACCGGTCCTCATCGACGTCGGAGATCGCAAAATGGGCCAGGTAGAGCTGGTGAATCGCCCAGCGCGAGCTTCCCGGACGTGGCGCCTCCGGTCGGACCGCCCTGCGAAAGAACGTCAGCTCGTACCCCAGCCTTCTCCCATCGCGACCGAAGAGGTGACCCGTGAAGTACCACCATTCGGTTCGAAATCGATCGTGCGAACCATGGTCCCGGGGAAACTCGTAGGCATAGCCCGGCAGGGACAGTCGGTACTCGGCCTCCTCGGACGCGGACGGGGCGGCCAGCGGGGACGAGACGCCGGAGCCTCCCGTCTCCCAGCACGGCGCGAGGATCAAGAAGCCGACGAGCCACGGCATGGCGAGCAGAAAGTTTTTCCGATGCGTCATCGCGCGGTTCGGCATCCCCTTGACTGGCGCGAACTTTGCGCGTTCTCGAGGTCTCGACAAACGAGCGTTCGCATTGACAATATCCGCACCCCTCGGTTATCGTGCGGCATGCAATTCGAGCGAGACCGACCTTATCACGGGCGTGATCCGCAAGACAAAGGCGCGCTGAACGTCCCCGGCTGCATCCCGGTTTTTCCCCTCCCCAACGTCGTGTTCTTCCCTAAGACTTATCTGCCCCTCCATATCTTCGAGCCGCGCTACCAGGAGATGGTCGCCGACGCCGCCGAAGAGGGACAGGTCATCGGCATGGCGCTGCTGAAGGAGGGGTGGGAAGAGAACTACGCCGGCAATCCGCCGATCTTTTCGGTCGGCTGCGTCGGCCGTGTCGCCAGCGTGCAAAAATTGCCGGACGGTCGCTCCAACATCCTGCTTCTGGGGCTCGAGCGGTATCTGATTTCCGAGGAGATAGACGGCAAGAGCTATCGCCGGGCGAAGATCACCCTCCAGCCGCAGGACCAGGCGGGCTTTCTCGATCCGGGGCTCAGGGAGGAGCTGATCGGTATCTTTCGGGAGTCACTCAAGACCCAGGAAGACCTGGCGGTGTGGCAAAAGCTGTTTCCTCTCGACCGCAACGACGAAGTGCTCGTCAATGCCCTCTCCAGCTACCTGGATTTCACACCCCTCGAAAAGCAATTCCTCCTGGAAGCCGAAACCCTGCAGCAGCAGGCCCGGCGGCTCTACGACCTCGTGCACTTCAAACGATACGAGCAGGACGGAGCCAGGGGCTGGGGCTGATGAACCGGGCTGTCGACATCGAAACCGTCGGCTTGACGAAGAGCTTCGACGGCGCCTCGGCCATCGAGGATCTGTCCTTTCAGGTGTTTCACGGTGAGGTCTTCGGCCTCCTCGGACCCAACGGTGCCGGCAAGAGTACCACGCTCCGCATCCTGCTCACCCTGCTCCGGCCGACGAGCGGCAGGGCCACGGTGCTCGGGCGGGATGTCGAGAGGGAGCCGGATGCCGTGCGCAGCCTCATCGGGTACGTGCCGCAGGAACGGGCCATCGATCGGTTTCTCACCGGCCGTGAACACCTGTGGCTGCTCGCCAACCTCTACCACCTTCCGAAAGCCGAGGCGTCCCCGCGGATCGAGCAGCTCCTCCGGCTCGTCGAGCTGGAGTCCAAGGCGGACCAGCCGGCCAAGACCTACTCGGGCGGGATGAAGCGCAAGCTGGACATCGCCTGCGGCCTGCTGCCCAATCCCAAGGTGTTGTTCCTCGACGAGCCGACCCTCGGGTTGGACGTGCAGAGCCGGCTTCGGATCTGGGACTATGTCCGGGACCTGCGTGAACGCGGGATCACGGTCATCATGACGAGCAACTACCTCGACGAGGCGGACCAGCTCTGTGATCGCCTGGCGATCATCGATGGGGGGCGGATCAAGGCCCTGGGATCGCCTGCCGAGCTGAAGTCGGGGCTGGGCGGCGATGTGGTCACGGTGACCCTGAGCCAGGCTGACATGCCCCGTATCGAGGATGTGGCCGCTGCCTTGAAGGAGTTGCCGCCGATTCGGTCCATCGCGACCCGTCCGACGGGTTTGGACATTCGAGTGGAGTCACCGGAGAAGGCGCTGCCGGCCATACTCGACCGCGTGAACCGGCTCGGATGCCGGCTGGATTTCATCGACTACCATCGTCCCCGCTTGGACGACGTCTTCATCGCCCATACGGGGCACCCGATCCGGGAGGAATTCCCGAAGTCCGAACAATAGAGAGGCTCGAGAGCCTGCCGGCGACGAGGCCGGGCAGGAAGTGTTTTGTCGGCGGCATCCCCTATGACCTCATCCGCTCACGATATCGTGCAGGAAGTCGGCGCCCTCACCATGCGGTGGGTGCTGCGGCTGAGCCGCGAGCGCTTCAGCATGCTGTTCACCCTGGCCCAGCCGATGATCTTTTGGCTGATCTTCTTCGGCAGCCTGTTCCAGCGCGCCGCGGACATCCAGGTCCTCCAGGCACCCAACTACATGAGCTTTCTCGCGGCGGGCGTGGTCGTCATGACCGTGCTCAACAACGGTCTGAGCGGCGGCGTCGACCTGCTGTTCGACAAGGAGAACGGGTTCCTCGAGCGGCTGATGTCCACGCCGATCCGGCGCTCCTCCGTGATCCTCAGCCGGTTTCTCTTCGTGACCACGATCACGTCCCTTCAGGTGCTGGTCATCCTGGCGGTCGCCTTTCTTTTTGGGGTGACGCCCGCAACTGGCCTCCCCGGCATCGCCGTTGTGCTGATGATCGGCATGCTCTTTGGCGTCGGGCTGACGGCCATCTCCATGGCCATGGCCTTCTCCGTGAAAAGCCACGGCGACTTCTTTTCCGTGCTGGGATTCCTGTCGCTGCCCATGATCTTTTTGAGCTCGGCCCTCGTGCCGCTGTCCGCCATGCCGACCTGGATGAGCGTCGTCGCCAGGGTCAATCCGATGACCTGGACCATCGACGCCGTCCGACCATTGATCCTTTCCGGATGGGGGCAGGCCCTGCCCAAGGTCGCCATGGTGGTGGTCATCCTCCTGGTCTTCGACGCGGTGTGTCTCTATGGAAGCACGCGCGCCTTTCGCCGCGCCTTGGGATAGGCCTGGGAGGACTGGTGAGGAGGGCATCGGGTGATGCGGACCGGTCGGGAGCCTGCCCGTGACTGACAGCGACGACAAAGACATTCGCGCGTTGATTCGGCTCCTGTCCGATGACGATGACCGCATCGTCAAGACGATCAGCGCGAAGCTGGTGGAAGCCGGAGGCGCCGCGATTCCGCTGTTGCAGGAAGCCGAGGTCGAACAGCCGGCGATGGCCGCCCGCATCGCCACGGTGCTGGACGATATCCGGGGCGGGGCCATCGAGCTGGATCTCGCGGACCTGCTTCGGGGCGACCCGGACCAGGTCGATCTGGAGCGGGGCGCCCTTGCGCTTGCGCGCTACGCGTACCCGGAGCTGGACGAGACGCAGTACGTGCGGAAATTGGACGAGATGGCCGCGGAGGCTCGCGACCGCATCGGGTCACGCGGCGGTGACGAGGCGATCGTCAAGGCTCTCGGGCGGTACCTCTTCGTCGACCAGGCCTTCAAGGGCAACACGCGCAATTACTACGAAGCGGACAACACCTACCTTCACCGCGTCCTCGAGCGTCGCACCGGGATCCCGATCAGCCTCTCCACGGTCTACCTCCTGATCGGGAAGCGCCTGGGGTTGCCGGTCCACGGAATCGGCATGCCGGGGCATTTTCTCGTGCGCTACGAGTCGGACCGGTATCAGGTCTTCATCGACTGCTTCAACGGGGGGGCGTTTCTCACCGAGCAGGATTGCGGCCGGTTCCTGACCCAAGCCGGATACGGCTTCGATGAGCACTATCTCTGCAAGAGCACGAATCGCGCGATCCTGATCAGAAGTCTGAGGAATCTCGTCCCGATCTATCACAAGCTGAACGATGGGGTCCGAGAGGCCAGATTAGGTCGATTCATCCGCCTGCTCGAGTGTGGGCAGACGGACGACCGCGCCTGAGCACCGACAGTAAAACTAGACCTCCAGTCGCATCAGATCCCGCGCTTTCCTGATTCTCCCGTCGAACGTCTCTCCCGCCTGCTCCGCAACCTTGTACCGCTCCGCGATCGGATAGAAATGAGAGAGGACGAGGCGCCGGACGCCGGCGTCGCGGGCCAGACGGCCGCAGTCGCCGGCGTGCATGTGGCTCGGCCCCGGCCGATTGGCGGGGAAGGAGCAATCCAGCACCGCCAGGTCGGCATCTCCGCAGAGCCGGACCAGCCCCTCGCAGTACTCGGAGTCGCCGGAATAGGCCAAGGAGCGTCCCGCGTACTCGATGCGGT
>JBFKNO010000235.1:0-4761 GCA_041629275.1 Nitrospiraceae bacterium | reverse complement strand
CGGACCCACCTCGTCAGCCCGGAGATGGCCGCGGCGGCGGCGATTGCCGGCCATTTCGTCGATATCCGGGAGTGGGAATGAGCAAGGCCAACACGGGCGGAGAGGGCACGGTCTGATGGATCCGGTCCGCCACATCGAGGGACGCGTTCAGGTCCTCGACCGCTCCGACGTCGACACCGATCAGATCATTCCCAAGCAGTTTCTGAAGACGATCCACCGGACCGGCCTCCGCGAGGGGCTGTTCTACGACTGGCGAAAGCTGGCCGACGGCTCGCCCGATCCTGCATTCTTCTTGAATCAACCGCGCTACCAGGGCGCGACGATTCTGCTGACCCGTGACAACTTCGGCTGCGGCTCCTCGCGCGAGCACGCGCCCTGGTCCTTGCTGGATCAGGGCTTCCGGGGCTTGATCGCCCCGAGCTTTGCCGACATCTTTTACAACAACTGCGTTCAAAACGGGATCCTGCCCGTCGTTATGAACGCATCCGAGGTCCAGGAGCTATTCGAAGCCGTCGTCGCCCAAGAGGGCTACCGCCTCACGATCGATCTGCCGAGCCAGACCGTCACGAGGCCGGACGGGAAGTCCTATGCGTTTGAGGTCGATCCGTTCCGCAAGAAGTGTCTGCTCGAGGGCCTCGACTCGATCGGGCTCACCCTCGAGCACGAATCCGCCATTACCGCCTACGAGCAGCGCCGCAAGGCCGAGACTCCCTGGCTGTTCCAGGACCTCTCCCCCTCTTAAACATCGCTCGACACAATCTACGGCCTCGGTCAGGGCGTGGCTCGTCCACTTCCCGGCCTGCGGCCCGTGCCTGCTCGCCGCTCAGAGCCGCATGCGCTCCGGCGCGGACGAACCGTGTGAGCAGGGGGAACCATGATGAAATCGTTGGGCTCTCTGCTCCATCTGATCGCACGCGTGTTCGAGCGTGTGGGGCTGCTCCTCTACCGCCTGGGCAATGCCTTTCACAATCTGCTGCCCGTCTTTCTTTCGCCCCATGAATCGTCCGCCTTGCTGAGCCGTTACTACAGGAACACCTACTACTCGGAGGAATCGCTCGGCGATGGGAAGTCGCTGGAGACCGTCGGGTTCGAGCTGGAGAGCTGGGAGGTCGAGGTGTGCAATCGGTATGGCCTCTCGTCCGGCCGCATGCTGGTGCTCGGCTGCGGGTGGGGCCGGGAAGCGATCATGATTGCGGAGCGGAAGGTGCACGTCGTCGGGCTCGACCTTCATCCCGGGGTCCTGAGCATCGGGAGTCGCGTCGCGGCCGAGCGGAGGGTCCCCGCGCGATTCATGCGCGGCGACTTCCTCGCTCCGCCCTGCAAGCCCGGCAGCTTCGAGTGCATCCTTCTCTCCGGGACGATGTACAGCGCGATTCCCGGCCGGGAGACGCGACAGCAGTGGCTCAATCGGGTCCGCGGGCTCTGCAAGCCGAACGGCCTGATCATCCTGAGCTTCCAAATCGACATGCGGTCCGACGGACGCCTGGACAGGCTGACGGAAAGGCTTCGCGCCGCGCTCGCCAGGCTCCCGGGGACAAACCCTTCCTATCAGCAGGGCGACGTCTGCCAGGGCGGCCACTTCTTTCATCTCTTCCGGGACGAGACCGAGCTGAAGGCCGAATTCGACGGCGCAGGCGCCCATGTCAAGGAGCTGAACTGGCTCCATCAATACGCGGTCGTAATGTGAAATATCACCTAAATTTTAATATGTAGCTCTTAGGTATCTTACGCATTTCCAAATTTGCTAGGTCGCCTTCTCCTGCCGTGCTACTGTTGCCGGAGCGCCTCTGCGCAAGCCGCGCAATACGCACAAGACGATGGACTTCTAATGGATGGCACCTTCGCCAAGAGCACGGACTTCGTCCAGCGCAACGTCGCGGGCGAATGCCTGCTGATCCCGATCCGCCGCCGCCTGACGGATGCCAACAGTCTCTTCGTCCTCAACGAGACGGGGGCGGCGGTCTGGGAGCGCCTGGACGGGACGCGGTCCCTGCAGGAGATCGCCCGCGATTTGTTGCAGAACTACGAGGTGCCGCCCGAGCAGCTCGAGCAGGACGTCCAGGAGCTGGTCAACGACCTGTTGAGCATTCAGGCGATTCACCCGGTCCATCGGTGAGGTATGCTGGCTCAGGAATTTGCCGACCGCCTTCCAGCGCGGTTTCCCTACACGTGCCAGTGGGAGATCACGTGGCGCTGCAACCTGCGCTGCGTCATGTGCTACACGGACTGCTTCAACCACGCTGACCTGGTCAACCAGGAGCTTTCCACAGAGCAGGTGCACCGCATTCTCGACGAGCTCGCCGACGCGGGCTGCGTCGAGCTGTGCTTCACCGGCGGGGAGCCCTTCGCGCGCGCCGACTTTCTCGACATCTACGACCATGCCGTCGGGAAGGGCTTTCTCGTCACGATTTTCAGCAACGGGACGCTGATCAGCGACGAGGTCGCCGATCGCCTGGCCCAGTCCCCGCCCTATCGGATCGAGATCAGCCTGCACGGCCTGACGCCACAGACCTTCGACCGGGTGACCCAAGGGCGCGGGTCCTACGACCGGTGCATGGCCGCCATCGAGCGATTACGCGCGCGCCAGGTGCCCCTGGTCCTGAAGGCGACCGCGCTGAGCCTCAACAAGAACGAGATTTTGCCGATCAAGCAGTATGTGGAAGGGTACGGTTCCATCCCGTTCAAGCTGGGCGAGGAGATGCGGCCCGGGCTGGACGGAAACCGAACCCCGATGGATTGGGGTCTGTCGGAGGAGGAGCTCGCGCAGCTCAACCGGCAGGATCCCCAGCTCTGGCAGGAAGCGTGCCAGCGCGCGGCACAGGAGCCGCCCGCCTGCCGCAGCGGCCTGCGATCCTTTCACATCGACCCCTGCGGCCGGTTGCAGCTCTGCTCGGGCAACCGCCGGGAGAGCTACGATCTCCGGACCGGGTCGTTCGAGGAGGGCTTTTATCACCACCTCCCTTCGTTCCCCTGCTCCTATCAGTCGCCGGGCACGCCGGCGCTCGTTCAGGTGGAGCGGCACCATGCGTGAGTCGCGCGCGATCCGCCCGGTGGCCTACCGTGACTTCAGCCAGAGGGTGCACGAGCAGGCCGCCTCCGCCGACCGCGTGATCAAGGCCCAGCTCGAGCTGACCTACCGCTGCAACCTGCATTGCCTGCACTGCTACACGGACCCCTACAACGCGCGCGCGTACTTTCCGCGTGAGCTGACCCTGGACGAGATTATTCATCTCCTCGACGACATGGCGGAGCTCGGGATCCTCTGGCTCAACCTGTCGGGGGGCGAGATCTTCACACACCCGCAGTTTTTCGAGGTCTACGACGAGGCCTACCGCAGAGGGTTTCTCCTGCAGCTTTACACGAACGGGACGATGCTCACGCAGGCCGTCGTCGATCGTCTGAAGGCATCACCGCCATTCTCCATCGACATTTCCTGCCACTCGGTCGACGAGCGGGCCTTCGACTGGTTCACGAAGGTCCCCGGGTCGTTCAAACGCTTCCTGGAGGGCATGGCGCTGTTGAGAGAGAGCGGCCTGCCCTTCTGCTTCAAGACGAAGGCGATGAGCTGGAACAGGGACGAGCTGCCGGAGATCAAGCGGTTCGTCGAGTCCTTCGGCCAGACGTTCGGTTACACCACGTCCCTCTCGCCCCGGTTGAACGGGGACTGCTCGTCCCTCGCCTACCGCATCGCCCCGGAGGATGTGAACGCGATCGAGGACATGCTGACGTCTCCGGAGGGTGCGGGAGGCGAAGCCGACGAGCAGGACGGCTGTCCCCTGTCCGAGGCGGCCTCGGACCGTCTCTATCGCTGCGGCTGCGGGACGAGCACGATCCATATCAACGCCTGGGGCGAGTTGGGGACCTGCACGCTCCAGTATGAGCGCCGGGTCTCGCTGCGTGACTACCCTCTGAGAGAGGCCATCGAGAAGGTCTTCAGCGAAGTCCGCGCCCTCCGCTATGCCTCGGACTCCCCCTGCAGGACCTGCAACATTCTGTCGTTTTGTGACAAGAAACCGACCGACGCGAGGTGGGAGGTGGGAGAGGCCGAGGCGCCCATCCCCTACAATTGCGATGTTGCGCTGGTGAGGGCGGAACGCGCCTTGCAGCAACCACTCATCCATCCATTGGGGATCCGAGAGCGGATGCCGGAAGCGTCCCATGATGGCGAGAAGACCGCATCACAAACCTGAACTTTTTCGTGTCTCACTGAACGCCGAGCAGGCGATCCTGAGGGCCTGCAGCCTGCTCGCGATGAGCCAGATGAACGGGATGAGCAATGGTGCCGTGTGGACGGTTGCAAGAACGCCAGCAGCATGAACCTGTCGGACTCTGGAGCCCGACTCTCATAATGAGGAAAACAAGATGGCAAACAAGAAAACGTACCTGAGACCCGAGCTCTACCGGGTGGAGCTGAGACCCGATCAGGCGGTCTTGAGCGCCTGCAGCTTAACGACGGCGAGCGCCGTGAACGGTGCCAACCAATGGTGCCGGTCGAATTGCAAGAGTCACGGCAGCATGAGCCAATCGGACAGCGGGGCGCGCCCCTCATAGGCTTCGTGGCCGGCATGCATCTGGACTTGCACATCGGCGGGTATCGTCTCCGGCTCGCCGCGGCGCCGGACGGCCCTCGCCTGAGCTGGCCCCTGCGACCATACGAACCGTTCCTGATCGACGCCGAAGCCCCCGCAGACCTCCACTTCAACATCCGTGTCGTCAGGCAGCTTCCGGAGGTTGCGCACGGGGCCCTGCTCTTCGAATCCT
>JBFKNO010000234.1:0-4780 GCA_041629275.1 Nitrospiraceae bacterium | reverse complement strand
GAGGTTCTGGGGTTGTGTGCTGTCGATGAATTCCTGGCGGCTGACGCCGTCGTCGATTCTCGGCCCTAATTGGAAGTTTTTGCCGTTGCACGAACAGGTCATGGTCGACTGAACGAACGGGTCGGTGGCCATGAAGGTGCCCGGAACTTCGCCGAGGTTCGGGTCCGTATGCGTCGAGAACAACGTGCAGCCGAACTTCTTCCCCGTAAGCTGGTTCGCACCGCCCGGCTCCGGGCTGCCGGCATAGACGTCCGGGCCGGCGCTGGAAAATACCAACAAGAAAGCTGCGCTGGCCACCGTTACAACGAAAGACTGCACAGAATACCTCATGATCCCCTCCCTTGGTAATGATGACAATCGTCCCCGCTTCACGCAGGGACGAGGGCGTCTTCTTGTACTCCAATTCGCAAAGGACTACAATTCCCCCAAATTAGGGATATCACTTGATCAAGAACTTTAACTTTCTGAAAAATCTCATATAAGATCGTAGGTTCTGTACCAGCCCCTTTTCGTCAAGAGACGTACCGTAGGCCCGTTGCACCGACTTTTTCCGGCCCGGTCTCACACCTGACGCCGCGTCAAGCCCATCCCTTTGCCCCCCTTCGTCGGGCCTCCTACCCCCGAGACCGTGATCAGACCCCTTTTTCCACTCAGCCATCCACGCTCGTGACTCTGGCTTCTTGCTAGTCGTCCGCCTCACCCCTTCTGTCATTCCTGTGTCTCTTGCCTATCAACTCGTTTGCGTGCCTCTTTCCCTTCTCTGCCTTCTTGTATTTCGTGTGTGTCTTATGCTTTTTGTAATTTTTGTGGTCTTTGTGCTTTCTGTCTTTCCTCTCCTTCCGATGCTGCTTGTCCTTCTTCCGCTTGGTCTCTTTCTTTTCTCCGTAAATAGTCAGGTTCTTCTCCTCCGCCAGCTCCATGGAGAGCTTGATTCCGATCTTGCTCTTGATTTTCTCCTTCTTTCTCTTTTGCTTTAGCTCATAAGTTACCGTCGTGTAAGTCCAGTTCGTTCCCCTATCCGTCAGGGTGAATTGCACCGCCTCCACCTCCGCGGTCACCTCCTCCGTCAAGGTTTTCACGTCCGCCACAAACCCCTTCGGCGGCTTCAACCTCGTCCTGACCGTCCAGTCCCCCTCGCTCTCCAGCACGAACGGGTAGAGCTCCTGCCGACTGTCCCACTCGATATATTCCGGCTGTACGATGCTGAGCTCAGAGCCCATCCACCGCTTGACCTTCGCTGGCCTTGGGTCCCCATTGCCATCCACGATCACCCGCAGCGTCGTCTGTCTTGTCTCCGCCGGGGCGATGCGCCCCACGTGGCTGCCGATATACACCTTGGGAAGCCCCGCTCCCGGTGGGTACTCGCCGATCACCAGGTGCTTCTTGCCCGATGGCACCATACAGCTCGCTTCTCCCTCCGGGTCCGACGTCAGCCGCACCAGTTCCGGGAGCGTTGGGCACTCCCGCCAGATCGTCGGAAACTGCCGCCACGACTTTCCCATCACCGTCTGATCCACGCAGGAGCCTGGCCCCGTGTCGAAGACCCGCACCGGCAGCAGCGGGATCGGCTCCCGGGTCACCGGTGGCTTATTGCCCACACCCTGCACCACATGCGCGATCGCCTCCACCAGCAGCGTCCCCGGCGGCGGGCCCGCCGGCACGTCCACCGTTGCCGCATCGCAGTCATCGTCGATCCCGTTGTTGGGCACCTCCGGTGCCCCGGGATGCACCGCCGGGTTTCCATCGTTACAGTCCGGCCGCGGATCCGCGCAGAGCCGCACATCCGCCACCGGGAAGCACGTCCCGTCGCCATCCCCATCCGCCACCAGCGCAAATTGCAAGGGCGGCCGTGATTCCAACTGCCCTCCGAAGGCCACCACGTCGTTGGTCAGCCCCACGAACGGAATGCCCCCTACCGTCCGCAGAAGCGCCGTGTACCGCACGAAGGGCTTGGCCAATCTGCACGACCAGAACCCCGCCGTCGTCAACGGATAGTAGGCTCGCATCTCCGGCATGATGGTCCTCTTCGTCGTCTGCGGCGGTACCGCCTCCGCAGGCGCCACCGGCACGAGCTTGCCATCCACTTCCAGCACGAGAGGGTTGGCGCCCTCACCTTCCGCCACCCGCTCGAAGGCAATCACGCGCTTGCCGTTCGGATCCCGGCAGTCCAGGAACAGATGAAAGCGCTCGGCCAGAAACCCCTCGCTCGTCAGCACGGCGTTCGGATCACTCGCCCCGCCCGCCCCCGCCGGCGCCAGCGGGTTCACCACGCTGACCACCACCCGGATCGGATCCTGCCCGCTGGGATCCTGGGTCGGATCCAGCAGGTAGACGCTTTTTCCCACCACCGCCGAGACTTTGAGCACGGGGTCGGGCGCCGGCGCCTGCGCGGTACCCGGAGTCGGCGCGCTCACGAGCAGCACCAGGCCGCCCAGCAGGATGCCCCCTGTCCGCCCCCCTCCGGTCTGCCTGTGTCGCGCGCGCGTCATGGCCCTACCTCCCTGTCCAAACAGGTACGCTCACTGATTATGTATCTGTATTTGGCCCCGGCACACCTGGTCGAACTCCGCGTCCGGCCTCGTCGGATCGATCCCGCCCAGGATGTTGCGGTCCCGCTCCCAGTTCCGCGACGTGTCCGCCATCACCCCCCGATGGTCCGGCGTGTGATCACACCCGATCGCATGGAGGACTTCGTGCGTCGCCGTGTGCTTGATGCTCTGCGCCGGAGTGATCTCCACCGTGATGTCCGCCACGCTCGCTGCCATTTGGCGGGATCATTGCCGAGGAAGTAGTTGACAAGACCGGGGAGTTTCTCGAGGCCGTCGACAACGGGAGTGGGATTGGCACCTTCGAAGCGCATCCGAATGACGGTCGGCGGCGCTCGTGCCGACGACCCACTCAGCATGGGCAAGTCGGGGCTTCTGTCATCGTTTAGGTTTCGATTGGTTGAACCCCCTGGAAGCGCCGCGTGTCCCTTAGCCGCTTCCCCTGCGGCATCCCCAACTCCGAGGGCGGACTCGCCCGAGTCGAGCATCACGAGATCTTTCGCCTTCCGCTTCCTGCTGCCCGCTTTTCGGCCCTCGCGCGCGGCTTCATTTTTCGACTCTACGCTTTTAGTTTTCTGTCCACTGAGGGACACGACCACCCCGGTGGGTGTAAGAAAAAGCGTATAGCCTCGCGCTCGCGCGAGAAAGTTGACCTGGTCGGCCGTCTGGCCTCGGTTTTCCTCGAATTGGAGCGGGAGTTTGCCAAAGGGGCGAATGAGTGCGGGCTTCGCACTTTCCTGGTCGGGCCGGGAGGGTCGGGCAGTCGGCCTCGTTGTCTGCGTGGCTACTGACGTCGTGAGGCTTACCGCACGTGCCTGTGGCTGGTCAACGATACGGTGCGCAAGAACCGTCGCGCGGTCATGCGGGATGGTCGCAGTGAGCAACAAGGCCGTGGCTGCGACCGCGTAGAGCGTCTTTCGAGTCCTGATTCCGCGCTCCGGTCTCGCGCCCGCTCCTGACCCCATCCCCATGCACGACCTCGTCCGCGCCCGCACGTGTCCTCATTCGGCACCTCGTCCGCCGTATGTCTACGGATCGTGCTGTGCCTGGCCTGGCGCGGGTTGTAGCCGATTGGGGCGCAGATGGCAATTCCCCCGAATTAGGGATACGGACCCTGTCCATCGGACGACACCGGCAAGGCAGTGTCGCTTGTCACGCTGTGCCGAAAAGGCGGTGGCAAAGCCGAGATGGGAACGCTGCGAGGACTTAGGGTGAGCGGATATTCCCGTCGGAATCGACGATGACGCGCAGGAGCTGTTTCTTCGTCTGGCCTTCTCCAATCGTGCCGACGCGCATCCCGACGTAGTGGATCTGCTTCTTGGGTTCTTTGCCGCGCACGTATTCCCTGATGAGCAGATACTCGCCTGGCGGCACGGTGAAGCGGACGGTGCCATCCTCCCCCGTCCGGCCGATGAGCTGAGGCAGCGTCGCACAGGCCCGCCAGATGTCGCGGTACTGCCGGGGGATCAGCTGCTTGACGGAGCCCGCGACGCAGGATCCCGTCCCCAACTTGAACAGGCGCGAAGGAAGGGCGGGGACATCCTGGTCCTCCCCGGCATCCAACTCGCCTGCCCTTCAGCTCAATGATTGGAATGCTCGCAAACTTGGGCTGGGTCGTCGCGTCGATGACGACCGGATCGCGGATGAAGGAAAGGGCCGATTCGGGCTGGATGGTGTACGGGGGGCCGGTTGGAATCTTGACGCTGATCGTGTCGGTGCCCTTGGCGAGGTTGGCGGCCTTGATCGCTTCGCGCAAACTGCAATGGTCAACATCACAGGCGCCATCGTCGGCCGCGGCGGCGTTGACGACCAAGACGGCGTGGCGGCCCGCTGCACTTGAGTCGGAGGCCCTGACCGGAGCCTTGCTCACCCGGGGGGCGGCACCCTGGCCGGCGCCTCGCTGGATCAGCGTTCGGCAGAGATTTTGGGAGGAGCCCCCTCATGGCTTCCCGCTGCCCTTCTTCCCCTTCTCCTCCTCCTTCTGCTGCGCTGCCTCACACTTCTCCTGCGCCTCGAGCTGCTTCTGCGCCTCCTTCGCCTGGAGCTCTGCCAGCTTCGCCGCCTCCTTCTGCGCCATCTCCTCCAGCTTCTCCGGCTTGATCTCCCCGTACACGCTCACATCCCTCTCTGCCGCCAGGCTCGGCGCCAGCTTCACCTCCACCGTGCTCCAGCTCCCCGCCGTCTGCCCATTGTGCGTGATGAGCTCACAGACCCCCGTCGGCGTCCACAGGCTT
>JBFKNO010000233.1:0-4782 GCA_041629275.1 Nitrospiraceae bacterium | reverse complement strand
TTGAAACGGGGGAGGCCGCGCTTGCCTTCGAGGGATTCTAGCAGGGCCGTCTCCTCGCCGCAGATGTAGGCCCCCGCGCCCCGGTGCACCCAGACGTCGATGTTGACGCCCGAGCCGAGAACGTTTTGCCCGATGTACCCGGATCGGCGGGCCTCGGCCACTGCCTTCTCCAAGATCGTGGTCGCGAGCGTGTACTCTCCGCGAATGTACACGTAACAAGTCTCAGACCGAATGGCATAGCAGGCGATCAGACAGCCTTCGATCATTTGATGCGGATCCCGCTCCATCAACTGGCGGTCCTTGAAGGTTCCGGGCTCGCTCTCGTCGGCATTGCAGCAGAGGTAGATCGGGCCGCGATAATCTTTGGGGAGGAACCCCCACTTCACGCCGGTCGGAAAGCCCGCCCCGCCGCGCCCTCTCAAACCGGACTTCTTGACAATCTCCGTCACCTCGTTCGGCTGGACCTTTCCCAGGATCTTTTTCAGCGCCTGGTAGCCTCCCGCGCGCTCGTACTCCGCCAGAGAGCCGGTGTAACCGGGCTGCTCCATGTTCGCCAGTAATATCTTTTCGTATTTTGCCATGAGTTTCAGCGAACAAGGCAAAAGGAAAAATTAGAAATTAAAAAGTGAAGAGAGAGCCACTTTTTCATTTTGCCTTTTTACTTTTTACTTTCTGCCTCTGGGCAGATAAATGGTCCCGCCTTGAGCGGGCAGGTGCCATCCCGCTTGAGATCGTTCAGTATCCGATCGAGCTTTTCCTCGGTCAAGCGGTCGTAGTAATCGTCGTTGACCTGCATCATCGGACCCGTCGCGCAGGATCCGAGACATTCGACCTGGCTCAGCGTGAATTGTTGGTCGGCCGAGGTCTCCCCGGGCTTGATGCCCAGCCGCGCCTTGAGCCATTTGACGAGATCGTCCGCGCCGACGAGCGCGCACATCAAGGACTTGCACGCCTGGACATGAAAGGTTCCTCGCGGCTTCAGGCTGAGCATCGTGTAGAACGTCACGACCTCGTAGACCTGCGGAGGCGTGAGCTTCAAGATCGCCGCGATCTCCTTCATGGCCGTCTCGCTGACGTGCCCCTCTTCTTTCTGCGCCAGGTTGAGGAGCGGCAACATCGCCGATCGGCGAATGGGATAGCGCTTCAATATCTCGTCGATCTCGTCTTTGTATTTCTCACGCAACATACGATTGAGGCCGCTTTGTTGTTTACACAGGCTCCATTAAGCTGTAGCCGCGCCATCTTATGGCGCCGGTTTTGGCAGCATCAGATGCTGCAGCTACAACCAGATCGGGGTCAGGTTCCTTCTGATTTGTCCGCGCCATTTTATGGCGCCGGTTCTGGCAGCATGAGATGCTGCAGCTACAACCAAACTGGGTTTAGGTTTCTTTCGATTTGTCCATCGCGTCATAGCTCATTCCGAGCTTCTGTGGCTTCTTACCGATCGCATTCTCCCATGACGATGTCGTAGGTGCCAAAAATGGTGATCGCATCAGAAATCAAGTAACCCTTCGCCATATGATCGAAGGCTCCCATGTGGATAAAGGAGGGAGAGCGGATCTTCAGGCGATAGGGGCGTGGGCCACCGTCGCTGACGATGAAAAACCCAAGCTCCCCTTTTGGCGCCTCGCTTGCGCAATACGTTTCCCCCTTGGGAGCCTTGAAGCCCTGGGTAAAGATGATGAAGTGATGGATCATGCTCTCCATGTCGCGCATGACCTTGTCCTTCGGCGGCGGGATGATCTGCGGAACATCCGCGATGATCGGTCCCTCGGGCAGCTGGTCCAAACATTGGAGCACGATGCGGGCGCTCTGGCGCATCTCTTCCATCCGTACCCAATAGCGATCGTAGGTGTCCCCGTTCTTTCCGACCGGAACGTCCCAGTCCACCTTGTCGTAGGCTCCGTAGGGCTCGAGCTTTCGGACGTCGTAGGCCACGCCGGAGCCGCGGAGCACCGGACCGGTCAGCCCGAAGTTCACCGCGTCCTTGTCGCTGATGACGGCGACGTTCTTGGTGCGGGCCACCCAAATCCGATTGTTGGCCAACAAGTCATTGTATTCTTGGACGCGTGCCGGAAAATCCTTGAGAAAGGCCCGCATGCGGCCCACGAGCTCCGGCGTGAAATCGCTGTCCACGCCGCCGATGCGGTAATAGTTCAGCGTGAGCCTGGCGCCGCAGAGCCTCTCGAACATGTCCAGCAGGACCTCGCGCTCCCGAAACGTCCAGAAGAACACGGTCATGGCGCCGATGTCCAAGGCCTGCGTCCCGAGCCAGAAAAGGTGTCCCACGATCCGCTGCATCTCGGCGACGATCGTGCGCACGTACTCGGCCCGTTCCGGGATCTCGATGCCGCAAAGCTTCTCGACCGCCCTGACGTAGGCATAATTGTTGGTCATCGAGCAGACGTAATCCAGACGATCCGTATGCGGCAGAACCTGCATGTACGCGAGCCCTTCGCAGAGCTTTTCCACACCGCGATGGAGATACCCGAGGTCCGGGGTCGACTTGACGATACGCTCGCCGTCTAGCTCGAACACCACACGGAGCACCCCGTGGGTGGCGGGGTGCTGCGGCCCCATGTTGAGCAACAACTCCTCGGTTCGTCTTCCCGACGAGGTGCGGTCGCCGTTGGCCGCCAGGAATACTTTGCGCTCCTCCTCCGAGATCTCGCCCCCCGATTCCATCGGGGGCTCGTCCAGGCGAGGGATGAACTCAAAGCTGCTGCGCCATCCTCTCCCCTCGGCCGGGAAATCCTTCCTGAGCGGATACCCCTCGTCGTATGTCTCGGGCATGAGAATGCGGCGCAAATCGGGATGTCCGGCGAAGCGGATGCCCATCAAGTCGTAGACCTCACGCTCGAGAAAATCGGCGCCGCGCCAGATGTGGGTCACCGTCGCCACGGTGGGATCGTCCTCGTTGACGCGTGTTTTCACCCGAATGCGCCGGCGGTGGGGCAAGGAGAGAAAGTGGTAGACCACCTCGAATCGCTCGAGGTCATCGGGGTAATCCACCGAGCAGATATCCGTGATGTGATCGAAGGCGGCGGCCGGGTCGTCATGGAGGTAACGTGCGATATCCGGCCATGCCGTGGCCACGACCTGCACGGAGAGCTCATCCCGTTCACCGTCCTCGTGCACGGAGAGGACACCGTCGGGAAACGTGGTTTTCAACCTTTCAAGTAATGCATGCATATCAAAACACAACGATGAACGAGGAGCCCTGAAGGATGAGCAGGGGCAGCGCTTGGGCTCCTCGTTTCTCGCTCCGCGCTTCTTATTTCACGAAGACCTTCTCGCGCTGGATCTTTTCCTGGAGCTTCAACAGGCCATCCATCAACGCTTCGGGTCTCGGAGGGCAGCCGGGAATGTACACATCCACGGGGACGATCTGGTCGACTCCCTGGACGACGCTGTAACTGTTGTAATGGTTGCCCGAGGTCGCGCAGGACCCCATCGAGATGACGTACCGCGGTTCGGGCATCTGGTCGTAGATGCGACGGATGACCTCCGACATCTTGCGCGTCACCGTGCCGGCCACGATCATCAGATCCGATTGGCGCGGCGATGCCCGAAACACACCAGCGCCGAATCGATCGAGGTCGTAGCGGGAGGAGACCGTGGCGATCATCTCGATCGCGCAGCACGCCAGGCCGAAGGTCATCGGCCACAGCGCCGATTTCCTGGCCCAATTCACCACCCAATCCAGCCGGGTCGTGATCACATTGGCTTCAAGTTTTCTATCCAGCAGTCCCATCTGTCACCTCAAGCGATGAGCGCTGAACGAGGGACAATGAACCCGGAACGGCTGCTCTTCTGTTCATCGTTCATCGTTGTCCTTCAGTCCCATTCCAACGCGCCCTTTTGCCATTCGTACCAGAAGCCGATGAAAAGAATCCCGATGAAGAACAGCATGCCAATCAGGGCCGCGATGCCGAGGTCGCGGAACGCGACCGCCCAGGGATAGAAGAAAATGGTTTCGACGTCGAATATCACGAAGAGCATGGCGATGATGTAGTAGCGCATCGGAAACGGAACCCGTGCATCGGAGAACAGCGGGCTCCCGCTCTCGTAGGGCTTGAGCTTGGCGCGGTACGGCCGGTCAGGACGGAGGGCTCCGCCCAGGAGCAGGGACACCACGCCGAATCCCAGCACGGTGACGGCGAAGATCAGGATCGGCACGTAGTTGAGCGGGACGGACTCGTTACCCATGATTCCAACGACGGCACGGGGCTCGGGACTCGGGGCGAGAGGGGGAGCCCACGCCTGGCCGGTGCTCCGTCATCAATGCGCCGCTAAAGCCGATTCGAAAAACGCTTTATGCCGGAGCCCGGACAGTTCTGGCTTGCGCAGTCCTTTGTGCTGCACGAGCACTTTGAATGTCCGGCCCATTCCATGTGGATGCAGCAAGGCGATCATCTGCCGGTAGTCTGGTGACTCCGGATCGAGGGGGTGCAGCTCTTCTTCGATGCCGAGTCCCGTCAGAAAGCTGAGTTGATTCGTAAACCCCGTCACCTCGAGTCCCCCCTGGATCCCCGCCCGCGCCAAGCTCGTAAAATCCACGTGCGCCGTCATGTCCTGGAGGCCGATGTTCTCGTAGGGCTGCTCCCCGACGCGGTGTCCCGCGTAGCACATGAGCGTGCCGTTCTTCCGAGCGGGGGCATAGAGGTCACGGGCGGTGTGTCCATAGTCGACGGTCAAGACAAACCCGCGGTCCACGACGCGGGCCACCTCGCGCATCCAGCGGACGGCTTCGAGGTTGAGCTCCGCAATCTGTCCCTCGGC
>JBFKNO010000232.1:0-4851 GCA_041629275.1 Nitrospiraceae bacterium | reverse complement strand
GCGGTCCTGCGAGCCTATGAGGAGGCCGGAACCAGCCTGCATCGAACGGATCGGGAGGGCGCCGTGGTCCTCACGGCGACTCGTTCACCGACCGACCTGCGGGTTCGTACGGCTCGCGAAAGGCAGCTGCAACCGGTGGGCTTCGGGCGTGCCCCCCTGGCGGTCGAGCGCAGGAACGTCCGCCTGCTCTGGCAGCAATGGGTGAGCGAATAAAAGAGTCGCTCGCCTGAGGCCCTGAGACAACCTCTCGAATCCGCGCCAAACCCGCAAATCGCAACCACCTCAACGGTAAAAGTCGAACAACCCAAGAGCCAAATTTTGTCCCTCAGCCTTTATTTGTCCCTTCCACCCGTGCCGGCAAACCACATCTTCATGGCCAAACGTTACAAAATCAACACGTTGTCGCATCACATGATGCCGGCCTCTGTCATGGCATAGCGCCTGCAGCAGGATGCTAGCACGGTTTCGTCCGACGCCGTGTCGTGAGAAGGGATCGCCAGTATCTATGGCCCGATTGGTCCGCATCGTCATCCAATTGCCGGCTGAGCTCAAGTTCCGATTGGACGAGCTCAAGCAGCAGGGCTACACCGCGAGCGGATTCATTCGGGCGGTGCTCGAGCGTGAGTTCGCGAAGCCGGAACACAACGGCGACAACAAGGACCACAACAAGGTGGATGGGCAGAGCACGAAAAAGGTGCACCAGGGTTAACCACCCACCACGCAAGGTGGAAGGTGGAATGGAACTAGGGACTGCAAAGGTATGGCGAGACTGAGCGACCTCGTGAGAGATCCGGGGGGACCGGGCGAAGAATCGGATCCCGAGCGAACCGGGCAAGGGGCCACACCCTCAGGCCAGGGCGCTCCCCACGCGTCGCCCGTAACCATCGGAGCCGGGGCCACCGATTGGTACAGGCTCGCGATGGAGGAGCTCGAACGCTTTGAGCCCGTGTTCCAGCAGGGCACCCTCGGCAACCTCGGCGAGTTCCCTCAGATCGCCGATGGCATCGCCGACTCGTTGCTGGAGAGCAACCGGCTCCTGGCTCAAGTCTACACTGGGACGCCCGGGCGCCAGGTGATCACGAACCCCGTGAACGTGGCGATCCTGGCCACGAAGCTGGGCATGGGGCTCAGCTACACAAGAGATGACCTTGCGCGTGTGGCGCTGGGAGGCCTGCTCCACGATGTCGGGATGTTCAATGTCCCCGACGCCATCATCAGCCAGCCGACCCCTCTGTCGACCAGCGACCGAGAAGTGATCGAGCAGCATCCGGAAGTCGGAGCCGAGATTGTGGCGACTCTGGGATCATCCTGTGGCTGGCTGAAGCAAGTGGCCGCCCAGGAGCACGAACGGTGGAATGGGCAGGGGTATCCGAACGGGCTCGCCGGAGGGGAGATTCATCCGCACGCACAATTGATCGGCCTCGCCGATGTCTTGGACGCGTTGATCAGTCCCCGCCCGTATCGGCGCAAGGTGGCACCGCACGAAGCGATCCGGGAGCTGCTGGTCAATGAGAAGAACTCCTTCTCCCGCCTGGTCATGAAAGCGCTCGTGGAGCAACTGTCCATGTACCCCTTGGGCACCTGTGTGCGGCTCAATAATGGCGAAGTCGGTGTCGTCACCGGGTGCAAAGCCAACTATCCACTGCGTCCGATCATTCAGATGGGGAGCCAGTCTGCGGGCGAGCCGGAAGAACCGAAAATCGTCGATCTGAGCACAACCCACCTGCTGCACATCGTCGAGGTGGTCAAGCCCGTTGAGGTTGCCTCACGATGCGCCTAATGTCTCATACGTGTCCCGCTCGCATTGGCACACTTTTCTTGATGCTCGCCTTGGCCGCGCTTCTGGCCGGGACAGCCGGGTGTCGCAATCCGGCTTATTCGACCCTGCCGCCATCCGCCTTGAGCCCCCCGGGCACACCATTCCCGGTGCTGGCAAAGGGTGATGTCTTCCTCGATGAGACTGAGCTGCCTTCCGACACAAAGATCGAGCCCGGCGATACGCTCGAAATCCGCATCCGGCGGGGGTCCGGCGAGGAGGCCATGACCGCCCGGGTCACCAAGATCGGCTTTACGAGCCTGAACGTGGCGGAGGTGGACGTGAGGGGTCTGACTGCAGAGGAGGCGGCCTCAAGAATTCAGCGGGCGGTGGAGCCGTACATGCGCAACCCGAGTGTCAGGGTCAGCATCAAGCGGGACAAACTCAAGGTGAAGCGCATTTTCGTCTTCGGCGACGTCAACAAGCCGGGCATGTACCCCATGAGCCGCGGCATGACCGTCATGGAAGCCGTGCTGGTGGCGGAGAACTATAAAGAGACGGCGGTGTTGGACGAGGTCCGTGTGATCCGAGGGAATCTGGACCGTCCGACGGTGCTCACCGCCGACATCAGTCGCTTGCTCACCTACGGGGACGCGGCTGGCAACGTCCAACTTCGTGAGAACGACGTCGTGTATATCCCACGCGAACGACTGGGAGACGCCGCGGAGACCGCCAAGAAGCTGGGGCCCGTGCTCGGAGCAGCCCTGGCTCCACTCCAGGCGGCGTTCTTCACGCAACTCTTGATTGCGCCGTAGGCTGGTAAGGAGTCCCAGAGAGCCGATCGATGGCCCATTACGAACTCAATCTGCTGGACTATTGGATGATCGTCAGGAAGCGGAAGCTCCTGATCGGTCTGACTGCGCTCTTGGTCGTGCTCTTCACCTTTGCGCTCACGCAGCTGACGAAATCCACGCCCATCTACCAGGCCACGGCGCGCGTGAAGTTCGACAAGACCAGCAACATGGCGAGCCTCTTTCTCGACGCCTTTTCGTATTCCCTGAGCAACGCCCAGGAGACCCAGTCGGAGGTGATCCAAAGTGTGGCCGTGGTCGAGCAGGCTGCCGCTCGCTTGGGCCTCGTCCCGATGAACGCCCCGGAGGAGACGCGACGCACGCGGGAGTACCGGCAGACCATAGAATCGCTGCGCGAAAAGATTCAAGCCGCGCCAGAGAAGCGGACATCGATCATTGGCATCACCGCCATATCGGAGAGCCCGGTCGACGCCGAGAACGTCGCTAACGCGGTCTCGGAAGCCTACCGTGCGGAAAACATTCGGTCTCGAAATCGAATGGTCACGGACGCGACTGACTTCGTGGGTGCCCAGCTTGCCCAACGCGAGCAAAAGCTCGCGGAAGCGGAAGAAGCGTTGAGGCAGTTCAAAGAGCGGGAGGGGCAGGTCTTCCTCACCGAAGAGGCAAAAGCGGCCCTCAGCATCTTCACGGAGCTGGAGCAGGAGCACAACAGGGTCCTGCGCCTGAAGGAACAGACGGCCAAACAGATCGAGATCGTGAAGCGATCGCAGGGCATCAAGGGCCTGCCGTCCAAGCGGATCTTTACGGAGGATACCTCCACGCTCCTCGCAAGCCTCAACACGCGCCTGGTCGACTTGTTTCAGGAGCGCACGACATTCCTCATCGATTACACCCCGCAACACCCAGCCGTGCGGCTCGTCGACAAAAAAATCGGCAATGTGAAACGGGAGATGATCAGGGAGCTTGCCTCGAAGTTGCAATGCCTCGCGGACCGCGAGGGGACTTTGCGTCAGCAAATCGACCGCTATCGTGAGCGCTATCTCAGATTCCCCCAGGCCGCCATCGAGCTGTCACGGCTCGAGCGGGAGGTGCAGGTGAACGCCGAGCTGTACGCCACGCTCAAAACAAAACAGCAGGAGCTTCTCATCAAGAGCGCGGAGCGCATCGAGGAGGTGACCATCATCTCGCCGGCAGTCTCCTCCGGTCTGCCCATCAATCAGCCCAAAAACACCCTCAACATGATGGTCGGCGCGGCAATGGGACTCTTCCTCGGGGTCGTCCTCGCCTTCGCCAGGGAGTCCTTCGATACATCGATCGGCACCATCGAGGGCATCGAGGAGTTCCTGAAGGTGCCGGTGTTGGGCATCATCCCCCAATTCGACGAGCGTGAACTGCGGGAGAATGCGGCCAAGGCTTTGCCGCCGAATACTTCAAAGCCCGTGCTGGAAATGTTCTCCAAGTTGCCGTGCCTGGTCGACCCCGCCTCCGTGTTGTCGGAGAACCTCCGGTCGCTGCGGACCAATCTCCAATTTGCCAACATGGATCGAACGACGAAATCTTTGTTGTTTACAAGCGTGGGAACGGGGGAGGGCAAGTCGACCACGGTCGTCAACCTGGCCGTCACCCTCGCGCAGGAGGGCAAGCGCGTGCTCCTCGTCGACGGCGACATGCGCAAACCGAATGTGCATAAACGGCTCGGGCTCAAACGCGATCCCGGTTTGGCCGAAGCGTTGAGCGGCACGATCCCGTGGAACGACTCGGTGAGGACGGTCACCGACCTCATGATGGGGTCCCTGGGGGTGGATCTCGTGATGAACACGCCCGGGCTCGACAATCTGCACGTGCTGACCAGCGGCGTCGTCTCGCGGAATCCGGCTGAGTTTCTCAGCCTCGACCGGATCACTCTCCTGATCTCGGAGATGCGCGAAGAATACGACATGCTTTTGGTCGACACACCGCCCATACTCCCTGTCACTGACGCCGTCACGATCAGCTCTTGCGTGGATGGCACCGTCCTGGTCTACCAAGTCGGACGGATCGGGCGCAGCGCCTTGCGCCGGGCCAAGTTCTTGATCGATCACGCCCAGGCCCACGTCGTCGGCGTCGTGCTCACGAACGTGAAGGCCGAAATCGCGCCCGAGTACGGCTACATGGAGTACTCGTACCGCTAACGCGTTTGGACGCTGATGTGTCGTGCCTTGCCGTTCCCCCCTCACTCTTCCCCTCTCCCCCGCTGGGGGAGAGGGGAGGCAGAGGGGGCCCGCGCGATGAGCATGAGCGCTC
>JBFKNO010000231.1:0-4859 GCA_041629275.1 Nitrospiraceae bacterium | reverse complement strand
TTCTCTTTCCCCTCTCCCCTTGGGGGAGAGGGCTAGGGTGAGGCGGGCGGGCGGGTCTGAACGTCCCACTACGCCTGGCGGCGGGCTCGCTCGGCCCTGGGTTTGACGACTCGCCGAGCCGATAACGGAACGGCTTGCGTGGGAAGGCGAAGCCGTGTGGCGTCACGCCATAATCTCTCCAGCCCGTAATGGTGACGAATGTCCGACTTGAACACGTGCGTCACGACGTCGCCGAAATCCATGAGGATCCACTGGGCGGTTTTCGTGCCTTCGACGCTCAAGGGATGCTGACGCTGGCTGGAGAGCACGGCGTCGATGTTGTCCGCGATCGCCTTGACCTGGCGCTCCGAGTCCCCGGAGCAAATCACCAGATAATCGGCGACGGAGGTGAGCTTCGCGACGTGCAGGATGAGGACGTTGGAGGCTTTTTTCTCGAGCGACGCCCATGCGATGGCACGGGCTTTGAGTCTGGAGTCGGCGACGATTGGTTTCCTCACGTATAAAGACCGTGGCGAATTATATAGGATTCGACATCGGGCGGCAACAACCCCGTAACCGCCTGATTTGTCTTGAGCCGGTGGCGAATGTCCGAGGCCGAGATGGGGCAGGGAGGGAGACGAAGAAGGGTCAAGGTCGTGCGGTCGGAGAGCGCCACGTCGAGGCGATCGACACGACCCGTGTCCAGCGATTCGAGGGGGATCGGCGCGATCGAAGGCAGCAGGGAAAGTCTCGCCAGCGACGCGAAGGCGGCTTGCGGGCGGGAGACGACGACGAAATGGCACAGCCGCAGCACCTCCTCGGCGCGTCGCCAGGTCGGAACATCCAGGAACGAATCCAGGCCGAGCAGGAAATGGATCTCGGTCCCGGCGCCGTAGGCCTCCTGCAGCGCCTGGATCGTGTCGATGGAATACGACTTGTCGGGGCGGCGGAGCTCGACGTCGGAGAGCGTGAAGGTCGGCTCGCCGGCGATCGCGAGCTTGACCATCTCATAGCGGTCCCGGGCCGGTGCGAGCGAGGTCGGGTTCTTGTGAGGGGGGTCGTTGGACGGAACGAACAGCACCTGATCCACCCCGATGCGCTCCCGCGTGTCCGAGGCGATCTGGAGATGACAGTTGTGGATGGGGTTGAAGGTGCCGCCAAATAGGACGAGACGCATGATCAGGATTGAGGACTGAGGACTGAGGACTGAGGATCGAGGACTGAGGACTGAGTCCGCAATCGGGTCGCCTCGTGATCCGGTAATCTCGGATACGCGCACTCTTTGTCCTGCTTCACCATGAGGAGCATAAGTGCTCTCTTCCCTCTCAGTCCTCAGTCCTTTGCCCTCAGTCCTGGCTAGAGGAGGGCCAGATTATCGCGGTGGATGACCTCTTCGTAGAGCTGCTGCCCGACGACGCGGGTGACCTCACTGGTCTTGAGCCCCTTGATGCGCTGCAGCATCTCCGCGGAGAAATTGGCGAGCCCTTTCGCAAATTCCTTCCCGTGTCGATCCGTACAGGTCACGGCATCGCCCGGATCGAAGTCCCCCTTGATCTCGAGGATCCCCGAGGGCAACAGGCTCTTGCCCCGATGCGTCAGCGCCTCGACGGCCCCGTCGTCCAGGACGATCTGGCCCTTGGGCCGCAGCGCGTAGGCGATCCAATGCTTGCGGCTGGCCAGGCGCCGCTGGCTCGGCACGAAGAGGGTGCCCGTGGCTTCTCCTTTCAGCGCGGTCGCAAGGAGGCCCGGCTTTTGTCCATTGAGAATCAACGTGGGGACCCCGTACTGTCCGGCGGTCTTGGCCGCCAGCACCTTGGTCGCCATGCCTCCGGTCCCCTCGAAGCTGCGGGACACACCCGCGCGTTGCTCGACCTCGGGCGTGATCTCCGTGACCAGGGGCATGAGGGTCGCGGACGGGTTCACGCGCGGGTCCTCCGTGAAGAGCCCGTCGACGTCGGACAGGATGATCAGCAGGTCCGCATCCACGAGGTGCGCGACATGACCCGCCAGCGAGTCGTTGTCCCCGAACCGGATCTCGTCGACGGCGACCGTGTCGTTCTCGTTGACGATGGGGAGGACGCCGAGCGCGATCAGTGTGGTCAGGGTGTGACGGGCATTGAGGAAGAGCTTGCGGTCGGCCAGCTCCTGCTGCGTGAGCAGCACCTGCGCCACCGTCTGTCCGAGCCGGCTGAAGGCCTTCTCGTAGGCCCACATCAGGCGGCTCTGCCCCACGGCGGCGGCGGCCTGCTTGAAGGGCAGGCCCTTGGGATAGCTCGTCAGGCCCAGCTTGCGAATGCCCGACACGATCGCGCCCGAGGACACGAGCACGACCTCCCGTTTCTCTTGCTTGAGCGCGGCCAGCTCGTCGCTGAGCCGCTCGATGCGCTCGGCCTCCAGGCCCTGCTCGCGGGAGGCCACGAGGCTGCTCCCCACCTTCACCACGATCCGTCGGGCCTGTGTCAGGAGGCGGTCGTGCACGAGGTCCTCCGGAATATCTCCGCTTGCTGCCCCACGAAGTTGACCAGGTCGTTCACCCCGGCGCCGGTTACCGCCGAGATCAAAAAGCAGGGAACCTTGCGGCTGGCGCAGTCGGCTTGTAACGACTGCCACAGCGACTCGTCCGAGGCGGCGTCCGCCTTGGTCCCGACGACGGCGAAGGGTTTGGCGCTCAAGCTCGGATTATAGGCGGCCAGCTCCCGCCGCGTGCCTTCGAGGGTCGCGACGGGGTCGTCGCCAGACCACCCGGACACGTCGATGAGGTGCAGGAGGTAGGACGTCCGCTCGATGTGCCGCAGAAATTGAAAGCCCAGTCCCTTCCCTTCGTGGGCGCCTTCGATAAGCCCCGGGATATCAGCCACAACGAAGCTGCGGTCCTCCCCATAGCGCACGACGCCGAGGATGGGCGTCAGCGTGGAGAACGGGTAGTCGGCGATCTTCGGGCGCGCCGCCGAGATGGACGCCATCAAGGTGGACTTGCCCGCATTGGGCTGCCCCACCAACCCCACGTCGGCGAGTAGCTTGAGCTCCAGGCGGAGCCACCGTTCCTCGCCGTCCCGCCCCGGCTCACATTGCGTCGGCGTCCGGTTGGTGGGCGTGGCGAAGTGCGAGTTGCCGCGGCCGCCCTTCCCGCCTTTCGCGACGATCAGGGTTTGTCCGTCCTCGGTCAGATCTCCGACCTCCTCCCCGGCCTCGTCGTCCAGGAGTTGGGTGCCGATTGGAACTTGGATGACGACGTCCGGGCCATTCCGCCCGTGCCGGTGAGACCCGCCGCCGTGGCCGCCGGATTTCGCCTTGTATTGTTGCTGGTACCGCAGCTCGAGCAGCGTGTTGAGATGCCGGGAGGCCTGGACCACGACGTGGCCGCCGTGCCCGCCGTCGCCCCCGTCCGGCCCTCCGCGCGGGACGTACTTCTCCCGTCGGAACCGGCAGACGCCGTCCCCGCCACGGCCCGCTTTCACCCAAATGCGTACCTGGTCGACAAACATCCGATATCCTTATTGTCTTAGCAGCGGATCAGGGACAGCCCCGAGAGTCGTGAGAGTATATCTGACGCGGGCTGAGGCCGCAATTCTCCGTCCGGAGGAGGGATGCGTCCCGGTTAGGACGGTGACGGGTGTCATGGTGGATTTGCGCCATGCCGAGACTCAGCCCGGTTGTCTCCGTGCCTCATCATGCGGCGCGGCGCGGCCTCGCAAAATACAGAATTGACACAAGGCGGGGTTTCCGGTATTGGGCTCATCAGGCTGTGCGTTGTCAGACGGAGAAAACGGCCGAAGAGAGCGCACGATACGAAGGGGGAGGTCATGAATGCAGTCGTTCGTTCGTGTCTGTGGCTGGTTGCCGCTTGTGCCATGCTGTCCATGTCCGGCTGCGCGGACGTCGGGACACACGTGAAAGCGCCGGCCAACGCGGTTCCCATACCAGACATGCAAAGCGTGGCGGGGAAATGGGACGGCTTGATGAAGCGGCGGCCGAGAACGCGCGGCGACGACTATGTGACGTTGACCATCGGCCGGGACGGTACGTATGAATTCGCCAGCGCACGAATCGTCGGGGTCTTCGGCGGCAGCGGCACGTTACAGCTCGTGGATGGCAAACTTAGATCGGAGGGCAAACGTGGACATGCCACCTATACGCTCTACGACAGGGACGGCGAGCAGGTCCTGATGGTCGAAGGGCTCGACACGACGAATGACTACCAGTACCAGGCGGAGCTCACGCGCACACGCGAGGACCGGTAGCTCAAAACCGCATCTGTGCTCCCAGCCAGATATTCGTGCCGGTCACGGGATCGTCCTCGAAACTTTCTTTTCGGTGCTGACGCTGAACGCCTGCGGCCAACCGTGCCACCCGTGACAGCCGATGCGTCACAATCAAGTCACCCTGAACCACCGTTTCGTACTGCCCGTTCCGCAGGTCGCCCGGCAGGTCACTCGTCCAATTGTTCCGCTCATAGTGCATGCCGATCTCGACCTTCCAGGCATGCGTCATCTCCACCCCGAGTTCTCCTGTGACATAGTGATTGACATAGGAGACGTCGTCATTGAGTTGAGGCTCCTGCCGTCCCTGGGAAAGCCCCCGTTCGTAGTGGTACCCAAGCGCAAGCTCGACCTGATCTGTGGCCTGCCACTCGAGGTGCGGGCCGATGGTCCAAAAGTGCGTGTCACGCTGGCTGAAGAGGTCCTCGTACAGACGGACGCCATACCGTCCGAGCAGTCGGCCCTTCCATCGATGTGAGAGGTCTTGCTCGAGGACGAGGGCCGCAAAGTGCGTGGTGACGCGCTCCTCGACAATAAGGCCCTGCCCGGTTTGTCTCTCCTCGTTCTCGCCGAGCAGCAAGTTCGGTAGGTAGAAATAGCGGAGGTGCAACCCGGTCTCCG
>JBFKNO010000230.1:0-4859 GCA_041629275.1 Nitrospiraceae bacterium | reverse complement strand
GTCCAACATAGCGCGTCGTGGTCCGTCCGGGGCAAGGGGCACGCCCGTCCTGCTCAGCGCTCCGGTTCGACCGCACTACGCCTCGCAGGCGCTCGGCTGCGGAACTCGCTGCGTGTCACCCCACGGGGCACGCAGCTTCAAACAGTCCTCGCCGTCCGTTCCCGTTGCAGTCAAGGAGCAACGGGACCGACCGCGGCTGCTCGGCAAGTGCGGGGCCCGAACCTCCGCGATTCGCACTGACGGGCGTGCCCCTCGCTCCACACGGGAATACGAGGGGAACCGGCCACGTCGGCATGGCCCTGCACCGGGCCTCATCCTGACACTCACGATCAGGTCGTCTTCGCTCCCGTCCCCTTTTCACTCCTGTAAGGAGGGGGAGGGGAAGTAGAGCGCGAAACCGACCGTGGGAGACACGCTCGGGACACATTGGGAGGAGCCATCCACGCACGCCACCGCATCGGTGCAGGAAGATTGTCGTCATGCCCGCACGTCTGAACGCCGAGATCGCCCAGCGTCTGGAGGAGGTCGCCCGCCTTCTCGAGGACCAGGGCGCGAATCCCTTTCGCGTGAGAGCCTACCAGCATGCCGCGCAGATGATCCGGCACCTTCCACGATCCGTGCGCGAGGCCTACGAGCAAGAGGGCGTCGAGGGGCTGCGCCGGTTGCCCGGTCTCGGCGAGAGCCTTGCGCGGGCCGTCCGCGACTTGATTGTCACGGGGCGGCTTCCGATGCTGGACCGTTTGCGGGGCGAGGCCGATCCGATCGCGGTGCTCACGTCGGTGCCCGGCATCGGGAGGGCGCTCGCCACGCGCCTGCACGAGGAGCTCGGGATCGACCAGCTGGAAGAACTGGAGATGGCGGCGCACGACGGCCGACTCTCGGAGATCGGGGGGATCGGGCAGAAGAAGCTGGCCGGGATCATCGATTCGCTGGCCGGGCGGCTCGGCCGCATCCGCGACAGCGGCCGAGGAGAAACGGCGGTAGGGGAGCCGCCGGTCGGGGAGCTGCTCGATGTCGACCGCGAATATCGGGAGAAGGCGAAGGCAGGTGAGCTTCGAACGATCGCGCCGCACCGGTTCAATCCGAAGCGGGAAGCCTGGCTCCCCGTCCTCCACACGCAGCGCGGGGACCGCCACTACACGGCGCTGTTCTCCAACACCGCACGCGCGCACCAGATGGGCAAGACGCGCGACTGGGTGATCCTCTACTACGACCACGACAGCGGGGAGTCCCAGTGCACCGTGATCACCTCGGAACGGGGACCATTGAAGGGCAAGCGCATCGTACGGGGCCGGGAGGAGGACTGCGCCGCATGGTATGGCGACCGCTCGCCGCGTTAGAATACGCTGCATCAGGCTCGGCGACCAAGGAAGCTCTTCATCATTTTCCGGAAGGGGGATCCCATGGCGAACAAGAAAATCATTGCTGTCGTGGGCGCCACCGGGGCGCAAGGCGGCGGGTTGGTCCGCGCTATCATGCAGGACAAGAGCGGGGGCTTTACGGCCCGTGCCTTGACGCGCGACGTCAACGCGGAGAAGGCGAGGGCGCTGGCTAGGCTGGGAGCGGAGGTCCTCGCCGCCGACATCGATGACACCGACAGCCTGACGAGGGCCTTTGCCGGCGCGCACGGCGCGTTCTGCGTCACCTTCTTCTGGGCCCACTTCTCGCCGGAGAAGGAGCTCGCGGAGGCCAGGGCCATGGCCACGGCGGCGAAGCAAACCGGGCTCGAGCACGTGATCTGGTCCACCCTCGAGGATACCCGGAAGTGGGTACCCCTCGGCGACGACCGCATGCCCACCCTCATGGGCAAGTACAAGGTTCCCCATTTCGACGCCAAGGGCGAAGCCGATGGGATATTCAAGGAAATGGGAGTCCCGACGACGCTCCTCCTGACGTCGTTTTATTGGGACAACATGATCCACTTCGGCATGGGCCCCAAGAAAGGGCCGGACGGGATGCTGGCGATCACCTTGCCCATGGGGGACAAGAAGTTGCCGGGCATCGCGGCCGAGGATATCGGGAAGTGCGCCTCCGCGATTTTCAAGAAGGGCCGGGAGTACGTCGGCAAGACCGTCGGCCTCGCGGGCGAGCACCTGACCGGCGCCCAGATGGCGGTCGCGCTGACCAAGGCGCTGGGACGGGACGTCCGCTACAACGATGTGTCGCCCGAGGTCTATCGCGGCCTCGGATTCCCGGGCGCAGACGACCTCGGAAACATGTTCCAGTTCAAACGGGACTTCAACGAGGACTTCTGCCGCGCGCGCGATCCCAAGGTGGCCCGCGGCCTCAACCCCGAGCTGCAAACCTTCGAGGCATGGCTCGCCCAGAACAAGGCCCTCATCCCGCTGGGATGAGCAGGCCGGGCCACGTGTCCAAGAAAACCTGCGGAGCACAGGGCAACGGAGCGCCAGCTCGTCAGAGATGGAGGCGGTCTGGCGGGGCCTGCATCCCCGCAAACGCGGAAATGACGGAAGGAAGCGGTAATGACCAGGGCTACGGCTCGAGGGAATGCCGCTCCGTGATCGCCCGCATGATCAGCTCGGCGGCCTCATCGGGGGCGGTCCGCTCCGTGTCGATCGTGACCTCGGGGTGCAGGGGTGCCTCATAGGCCTCCTGCAAGCCCGGGACGGTGGCGGAGGCCCCGTCCTTGCCCTTCCTGTACGTTCCCTTGCGATCCCGCTGCTCGCACACCTCCAGGGGGCATAGCACAGCCACCTCGACGAAGTCCGTGATCCATTCTCGGGCCAGGTCTCGATAGGCGCGCTTGTTTGCCGTCGCATCGAACACGACGGACACACCCTGTGCGACGAGCCGGCTGCCGAGGTAGGCCAAGGCTCGGTAGAAGAGGTCGCGCTCCTCGCGCGAGTAGGTGGGGGAGGGCGTCAGCGCGCGCCGCACCGCGTCCGACTCCAGCACCTCGACGCGGTGGCCCAGCGCCTCGAGCTTGGGCTTGAGCGCCGCGGTGATGCTGCTCTTCCCCGAAGCGGGGAGGCCGGTCAGCCAGATCGCAATCCCTTCCATGACAAGTCCAGGTCAAAGGTGAGTGGTCGGAGCGTATCGCGAAACAATAGATAGGGACAGGGCGTAAACAATAAGACAGGGTGGGCCCGCTCCTCCCCTGTAGCTGCGCCGTCTTACGGCGCCGGGCAATGCTTAGGCCGGCTCAAGAGGCGGCATCAGATGCCGCAGCTACAACGAAACATGGGAGAACGTTTCCTGTATTTGACGCTTGCGGCAATATCTTCGAGCCTCCATAGGCATGAGGCCTACGTGTGACCCCTTGGCTCTGACTGCTCACCCTTTACAGTATCTGTTGACCTCGGCCGGGTTGAAGCGATCCTCCGCGAGGACGTTCTGGACGAAGTTTAAGATGGTCCGCCGGATGGACAGCGACAGGGTCGGATACCACACCGGATTCGCGATCACGAGGCCCCGGAACGCGAAAAACGGCGCGGCCGTGGCGGTCACCGCCTTGTCCCCGCTTTTCTGCAGATAGCGGTCCCAAAACTCGCGGAACAGAATCTCAAACGGGCCGCGGAGCGTCCCCCATTTGCGCAGCGAATGAAACAGGTAGTTGATGCTCATCGAGGTCACGTCGTCCGCCGGCTCGCCCCACTCGCCGCGCGAGCGATCCAACACGCTGAAGTCTGTGCCCTTGCGAAAGAGCACGTTCCAGGGGTGAAAATCGCCATGCACTTGGGAAAGACGACTCGTCCGACCACGCAGGCGCCAGCGCCACAGGTTGCAGCTGTCCTCGATCGCGCGCAGGAGGTCCGGCGTGATGAAGCCGAGCCGGGGGGGATAGTTGTCGGTGAGCCCCATGATGCACTCGCCGTGGCCGATCAGCTCCCGCAGGCGGCGTCGATAGAGATTGGGATCCCGGCGTTTGACGCGATGAATGCCCGCCAGGTAGTCGGCCAGGGCCTTCGTCCGCCGCCGGTCCTGGGCCAGCAGCTGGCCCGTACGCATGAGCCGGTCGAAGTCCCGATTGTACCCCTCGCCGTCCACCCATTCGTTCAGCACAAAGAATTCCCGTGCCGGCGCGACGGAGAGCATGGTGCCCTTGGCTGTGAAGGCTCCGACGTCCAAGGCCGCGACGTGTTTCGGCAGTCTGGCGTAGGAGTCATAATCCCACAGGATGCCCTGTGCTCGGTCGGCCATGTGCTCGTGGCCGAAGGGCCCCGGGCTCATCGTCTCGATGACGGCCTTCCGTAGCCGGCCGTTCACGCGAAACGTCACCCTGACGGGGGCGCCGTACCCGTAACCTTTGAGCGAGCCGTGCGAGCTCTCCTGGCCGATGAGCCCGTAGCCCATGAGCTCGGTCCGAGGGCCGAAGGTTCGCTTCAGGTAGTCTTCGAGATGTCGGCGATATAAGGCAGGCATGAGACTGTCCTTGTGAGCAAGAGGGGTTCCAGCGATGCCCGGGCCAGACCTTAGCCTTCTTGGGCATGGTCTCCCGTGGACAGGACCCCAAAAGATGAGCTAATAGTTCTTCTTTGGTCAGGAGCCGGTCGCCAATCGACCAGGGCTCATGTGATGCATTTGGCTGCAATCGCCGCCACGGGACTGAGGAAATATGCGCCAACTGGATCGAGTGAATGCCCGATGCAGGCGGTGTCCGCTTGCTTTCGGTTCAATTACGCGAGCATGGGCGCCCTTCGGTCATAGCAGAGATGGCATGTTGATTGCCACCCGTACCAGGAGCTGGTGGGGCGATTCCTCATAATATAGGTGGATTCATGACGAGCAAGTTCCAAATTCCGGTCTCCCTGCTGTCACCCCGGGTGGATGCCAAGAAGCTCGGGTTTGCCAACACCAGCGAGATCACGCCGCTCGAGGAGCCCATCGGCCAGGCACGT
>JBFKNO010000229.1:0-4872 GCA_041629275.1 Nitrospiraceae bacterium | reverse complement strand
GCTGCGGATCTTGCTGCGTGCGACCCGAAGGGGCACGCAGCTTCGGACAGTCCTCGCCGTCCGGTCCCGTTGCAGTCGAAGAGCAACGGGACCGACCGCGGCTGCTCGGCAAGTGCGGGGCCCGAACCTCCGCGATTCGCAATGGCAGGCGTGGCCCTCGCATTCCGTCTAGGGGAGCGCGGAAGACAGAGGATATGCACGAAGATATCTGAAGAGCAGGAGGGCCATTTCATGTTATTCGATGCTGGCACGATTGATTGCGAGGGGCGGTGATGAAAAAGATGACGCTCTATGCATTCCTGGCGACGGTGGCGGCCCTGGGGCTGCTGCAACTGATCCCGGTCGACCGAACGAATCCGCCCGTCGAGCGGGAGATAGCGGCGGCACTCCCGCTGAAGTCGATCCTCAAGCGCGCCTGTTACGACTGCCATTCGAACGAGACCGTGTGGCCGTGGTACAGCCGGGTCGCCCCCGTCTCCTGGCTCGTCGCCTGGGACGTCAAGGAGGGCCGGGAGGAGCTCAACTTTTCGACCTGGAACCGTTATGACGCGGAGCAACGGGGTAAGAAGCTCAGGGAGAGCTGGGAAGAGGTGGAGGAAGGGGAGATGCCGCCCTGGTTCTATGTCGCCCTGCACCCTGAGGCGCGGTTGTCCGATCGGGACCGCCAGATCCTGCGAGCCTGGGCGGGCCCGCAGCCGTCACACGACCGCGACGATAACGATTAGGGCGTCCCGGCCTGGGCGCGGCCTCACGCGGCGGCCTTGAGCGCGGAGATCAGCTCGAGCATCATCTTCTTTCCATCCCCAAACATCATCAGACAGTTCGGGGCCGCGAAGAGGGGATTCGGCACCCCGGCGAATCCCGGGCTCAGGCTGCGCTTGACCACCACGACCGTCTTGGCCTTGTCCACGTCGAGGATGGGCATCCCGGCGAGCAGGCTCTGGGTGTCGGTGCGAGCGAGCGGGTTGACGATGTCGTTGGAGCCGTTGACGATGACGACATCCGTCTCCTCGAAGGTCGGGTTGATGTCATCCATGTCCTTGAGCTTCTCGTACGGGACGTCCGCTTCAGCCAGGAGCACGTTCATATGGCCGGGCATGCGTCCCGCGACGGGGTGGATGGCGTACTCCACCTCGATGTCGCGCGACTCGAGCAGCTCCGCCAGCTCGGCCACGGCGTGCTGGGCCTGCGCGACGGCCATTCCGTACCCCGGCACGATGACGACGCGGCGGGCGCCTTCGAAGAGCATGGCCACCTCGTCGGGCGACGCCGATTTCACCTTGCCGCCGTAAACCTGGTCGGCCGTCATTTGCTTGTCGGACGGAGGGCCGGCGACCCCGAAGAGCACGGCCGGCAGGGAACGGTTCATCGCGTGACACATGATTTGGGTGAGGATCAGGCCGGAGGCGCCCACCAGCGAACCGGCGATGATGAGGACGTTGTTCATCAGGACAAACCCGGTTGCGGCCGCTGCGAGACCCGAATACGAGTTCAAGAGCGCAATGACGACGGGCATGTCCGCGCCGCCGATGGGTGTGACCAGCGAGACGCCGAGGATGGACGCCAGGATGACGACGCCCCAGTACCACAGGCCGGGGTCCGGCGTGAACATCAGCCAGACGCCGAGCCCCAGCGAGACCGCGGCCAGGATCGCGTTGAAGACCTGCTGCCCGGGAAAGGCCATCGGTTTCTCGCTCACCAGCTCCTGAAGCTTCGCGAAGGCGACGAGGCTGCCCCAGAACGTGACCGCCCCGATCAAGCCCGCGGCGGCCGATGCCGCGGTGTACTGGAACATCAGCTCGCGGTCAGGAAGGCCGGCGCCCATGAGCGCCGTGCCGGCCACCAGCGCGGAAGCGGCGCCGCCCAGACCATTGAAGAGCGCGACGAGCTGCGGCATCGCGGTCATCTGGATCCTGACCGCGAGCACGGTCCCGACGGCCGTCCCCACGAGGAGCCCCGCCAGGACCACGGTCCAGTCCACGATGCGTTGATCCAGCAGGGTCACGATCACGGCCAGGAACATGCCGAGGGCGCCGAGGAGGTTGCCGCGGACGGCGGTGCGGGGATGCGTGAGGCCCTTCAGGCCGAGGATAAAGAGAACGGAGGCGAGCAGGTAGGTTCCGTTGATCAAGACGTTCTGCACGGCTCACCCCTTCTTCTTGAACATCGCCAACATGCGGTTGGTGACCAGGAAGCCACCCACCACGTTGATCGTCGCGCAGACGATCGCGGAGAACCCGAGGACGGTGGTCAGGAGGTTCTGCTCCGCGCCGGCCGCGACGAGCGCGCCGACGAGGGTGATGCCGGAAATGGCGTTCGCGCCCGACATGAGCGGGGTGTGCAGCGTGGGGGGAATCTTGGTGATGATTTCAAAGCCGGCGAAGATCGCCAGCACGAAGATCGTCAGTCCCGTCAGAAAAATTTCCATACGCGCTATCCTCTTCCCTCAACGATGTCGACGTGGCGTCTCAGGGCAGCGGCGGGAGGCCGAGTCGCTCGCGGACTTTCGGGTGGACGATCTCGCCGCCCTGCATCACCAGCGTGCCGCTGACGATTTCGTCCTTCCGGTCGATCTTGAGCTCCCCCTTCTTGAAGATGTGCTGGACGAACGTGACGAGGTTCTTGGCGAACATCTGGCTCGCATGGTAGGGGATCGTCGCCGGCAGGTTGCTGGGGCCGAGAATCGTGACGCCGTTGTGCTCCACGACCTCGTCGACCCGTGTCAGCGCGCAGTTACCGCCGTGCTCGGCGGCGAGGTCCACGATGACGGACCCCGGGTTCATGTTATTGACCATCTCCTCGGTGATGATGAGCGGGGCCTTTTGCCCCGGCACCTGCGCCGTGGTGATCAGGACGTCGCTGCTGGCCACGACCTTGCCGAGGAGCTCACGTTGCTTGCGCTGCATGTCGTCGCTCAGCGCCCGGGCGTACCCGCCCTTGTCTTCGGCGTCGTGCGTGTCGAGCGGGAGTTGCACGAATTTCGCCCCGAGGCTCTGGACCTGCTCCGCCACCGCCGGACGGACGTCATAGGCCTCGACGACGGCGCCGAGCCGGCGCGCGGTCGCGATCGCCTGGAGTCCCGCGACGCCCGCGCCCACCACCAGGACACGCGCCGGGGAGACGGTCCCCGCGGCGGTCATGAGCAGGGGGAAGAACTTCGGCAGGCGCTCGCCGGCGACCAGCACGGCCTTGTAGCCCGCGACCGTCGCCATGGAGGAGAGCACGTCCATTTGCTGCGCACGCGTGATCCGCGGGAGCAGCTCGAGCGCGAAGGCGGTGATCCCGCGCTCGTTCGCTTCGCGCACCGCCTCGGGGATGACGAGGGGATCCATCAGCCCGATGAGAATCTGGTTCTTGCGAAACAGCGGCAGGTCGGTCTCCCGAAATACGGGATTCGTGCCCAGCGCATGGATCTGCAGGACCATGTCGGCCTTGCCGAACAGGTCCTCCCGGGACGAGGCCACTTGCGCGCCTTTCTCCGTATAGGCGGCGTCGGGAAAACCGGCGGCCTGCCCGCAGCCGGACTCGATCGCGACCGAGGCGCCGGCCTGCTTCAACAGCGCCAGGACGTGGGGCGTCACTGCGACACGACGGGCCCCGGGAATGGTCTCTTTAGGAACTCCGATCAGCATGGTTCACCAAGACAAATGAGGCGCCCAAGGGACCGCTAGGTTAGGCTGTCACGTCGCCGCATGTCAAGGGCCCAAGCGTGTAACTATGGAATAGGCCAAAGGAACTAGCGCGGCTTACTTCTTGTGGCCCGAGACCTTGTGGATGATGCGCCGGCCCAGGACGAGCAGGGTGAAGGAGACGCCCAGCGCGATGGGCACGAACAGCCCGGTGGCGTGGACCGCGTCGGCGATCCATCCCACTCGCTCGAGCGCCTCGAAGACGTACTTGCCCAGCCCGGCGAGATAGTAGGTGATCACGATGACGGACAACGCCTCGACCGTCTGCTGCAGAATGGCCTGGCTGCGGGTCGTCTTGTCGACGCTCGCGAGCAGGCTGAGGTTCTGGTCCTGGAGCGCCAGGTTTTGCTCCTGGAGGAGCAGATCGATGCGCGTCCGAATCACCGAGATCGTGGCGGAAAAATCATTTTCCAGCGCGTCGATGCGTCGCAGCAACTGTTGGTACCCATCCGAGACGCCGGTGATCCGCCACAGGACGTAGTCGGACAGGGGGCGAAGCTGGGGCAGGGGTTGCTCCTGGAGGCCCTCGAGGTTCGCGCGCACGATGCGGTCGTAGGGAACCGAGCCCGAGAGCTTGTAGCGCATGGATTCCGCCATGCGGCTCACCTGCAGAAAGTCCTTCGTCAGCACCGTCAGCCACTTTTGGAGCGCCTGCGACGTGGACGTGGCGATCTGCTCGGTCATCACGGCGCGCTGGTAGAGGTGCCGTTGCTCGAACTCGTGCACTTGATCGACCGCCCTGGAGAAGGCCTGGAAGGGCAGGTGAACCAGGTGGTAGTAGTTTTCGATTGCCACCACCGCCTCGACCAGCCTCGTGAGCTGGTTGAGCAGGACGTCCCGGGACGGCGAGATGATGAGGTACCGCTCGCGATGGTCCTTGTCGGGCGTGAACGTGGTGACGACCGAGATGTCCTCGCCGAACACGCGGCTGCCGTAGAGGTTTCGCCCCGGCAGCCTGTCATGCAGGTCCTGGTAGGGCAGGTCCGGCTGCGCCAGGATCAGAAGATCCAGGGCATTGACGCGGATCCCCAGGGGGGACAGGGGGAAGGCGTAGCCGGGAAACGCGATCGGTCCGAATTCGAGGGGCTTGGTCGTATCCTGCGGGACATGCCACACCTGGTAGCTGTAGTACTCCGTGTGGGCTTCCCAGGCGACGACGAGACGGTCTCCCTGCGCGTTCGTC
>JBFKNO010000228.1:0-4875 GCA_041629275.1 Nitrospiraceae bacterium | reverse complement strand
GCACGAAGGCCTTGAGCAGCTTGTGCCTGATGCCCTCGAGCAGCGCCGCGCCCTCGGGCTCGCGGTGACAGATGTCGGGCCTCATGAGCGCCTGACGCACTCGGTCGGAAACATTGACCGGACCCGGGTTCAGAAGAATCAATGCGATGCCTCTCGGTTTTAAGTCAGAAGTTTTGAGTTCTTAGTTTTAAATTTTGAGTTCTTCGTTGGCAGAGGGAATTGACCTGTTGGCCGCAATTCAAAACTAAGAACTCAAAAGTCAAAACTGCGCATTACCGCCTGACTGCAATCACTTCTCAAGGGACTGCTTAAAGCGCATGGTCATGTCGGGCGGCTCGAGCATGACCCGTCCGGCGTCCTCGACCAGCTCGTTGACCTTGACCAGAAGCAAGCTGGGACCGTCCTTGCCGAGCATGTCCTTGAACTCGTAGACCAGGTCCTCGCGCTCCAGAACCCGCTCCACGTTGACATACCCCGCGGCCTTGGCCACCTGATCGAGGCGGACCGCCCGCGAGTAGGTCGGCTGGTTGCCCGTGCTCCCGTAGAGCTCATTGTCGAAGACCACGTGGACGAAGTTCTTGGGCTTCAACGCTCCCACGGTCGCGAGCGTCCCCATGCCCATGAGCACGTTTCCGTCCCCGTCGAAGATGACGACCTTCTTCGCGGGCTTCGCGAGCGCGACGCCCAGCCCGATGGCCGGCGCCACCCCCATGGATCCGATCATGTAAAAATTGGACGGTCGATCCGCAAGCTTGAACGCTTCCCGCGACGCAAACCCGTTGCACACGATGACGGGTTGATCCGTCACCACCTCGAGCAGGGCGCCCAGGGCCTGCGCGCGACTTTGGATCGTGCCTTGCTCGGGCCTCACGGCTGAATCCCCTTGATGATCCCCTTCTTCAACAGCAAGGCTACGGGGATCCGCTGCTTCATGAACGTCTCGGCCATCCAGCGAAGATCCTCGACCATGGTCTGCTCCGACAGCGTGCGATGGGGAATTTTCACCGCATCGAGGATCTGGGGCATGCTCTGCCCCATGACCAGATGCTCTGGGGCGTCCTTTCCCTGAAACCCGCGCCACGAGATCAAGAGCAGGCACGGCTGCTGATAGATCAGGTTGAGCGAGATCAACGTGTTGAGCGACGTGCCCAAGCCGGAGTTCTGCATCAGGACGGCGGGGGTTCGTCCGCCCATGAAGGCGCCGGCGGCCATCGCGACCGCCTCGTCCTCGCGAACGGCCGGGGTGTACAGCCGCCGCTCCATCAGCGTGGCGATGATGCCGCCCAGGATGGAGTCGGGGACGCCCGTGAAAAAGTTGAAGCCGATGTCCTGCAGGGCCTGAACGAAGGAGTCGCTTTCTACCATCTGTCCACTCGGTCCGTCCTCTCAAACATTACCGGCCGGGCACAAGACGCCGCCCGGCAACGAAACGGTGGGCATTATATCGGAGCACCCGGGCAGACTCAAGGAGACCGGCCCCGTTGAGTTCGCCGTCGCACTCGTGCTACCGTTCGCAGATCGTCGAGCAGCGCCACGGAACCGCACATGACACGCCGCGTGGTCGTCACATTTACCCTGGCAGGATCTCTTCTCTTCTTCTGTCTGGCGGGCCTCCTCATCCCGCGTGATGCCCTTGCCGCCCAGGCGATCCAGGACGATCCCAAGGGATTTCGCGGGATTCCGTGGGGCGCCAATCTCGATGAAGTCGGTGACCTCAAGCTCGTCAGCACCTGGCGCATCGTCACGGAGTATGAATATGCCGACGGACCGCCACGCTGGGCCGACGCCTCGCTCGCGTCCCTCAGGCTGAGCTCCGTCTCCGGGAAATTCGCCCGTGTCAGCATCAAGTACCAGGGCGAACAGACGCACAACCAGATCCTGGCGTACCTCGAATCGCGGTTCGGCGAGATCGAGTACATGCCCGGGGCCATGGTCCGAGGGCTGAATCAGCAATACACGTGGCGAGGGCCGGACACCGAGATCACGCTCACCTACCAGGGATACGGCGAGCGCGGGTTTCTCTTTCTGGAAAGCCGGACCCATGCGGCGCGATTCAACGACATGCTCCCCGAGCACGCCTACTAGCGCGGTGTCTCAAAAGTACCTTGCATAGGTCATCATGCGGTCCCCCTCTCCCTCCCCTCTCCCCCCCCGGGGGAGAGGGCTAGGGTGAGGGGGGCAGGTGCCTCGCATACGCCGGCCTGTTTCTGATACGTCGCAGTAGCAGTCGTTCCAAATTTTCGTTGACATCGGAAAGAGGGTCTCGCATCATGCCCGCCATGCACAACGCGACCAAGCTCCGACAACTCCTGGCCCGTCCCGGCATCGTGAAGGCCGTCGGCGCGCACGACGCCCTGAGCGCCAAGCTGATCCAGCAAGCCGGCTTTGACGCCGTCTGGGCGAGCGGCTTCGGCATCTCGACCGCCCTGAAATGCATCCCGGACGCCAGCTTCGTCACCGCGACGGAGCAGCTCGACGTCGAGCGGAACATGGTGGAGTCCGCGCAGATTCCCATCATCGCCGATTGCGACACGGGCTTCGGCAATGCGTTGAACGTCATGCGCGCCGTCAACGATCTCGAGCGCGCGGGCGTCGCGGCGATCTGCATCGAGGACAACGTGTTCCCCAAGCGCTGCAGCTTTTACGCCGGCGTGCGGCGGGAGCTCATCTCCGTCGAGGAGCATTGCGGGAAGATCAGAGCCGCCAAAGCGGCCCAGACCGTGTCCGATTTCGTGGTCATCGCCCGCACGGAGGCTCTCATCGCGGGGTGGGGCCGCGAGGAAGCGCTCAGGCGCGCCGAGGCCTATGCGAAGGCCGGAGCGGATGCGGTCCTGATCCATTCGAAGTCGCGCACCTTCGAGGAGCTGAAGGCGGTCTCCGAGGACTGGTCCGGGCAGGTCCCCCTCGTCGTGGTACCCACGATCTTCGACGGCGTCACGGCGGCGGAGCTCGAGGGGGCCGGCTTCAAGATCGTGATCTATGCCAACCAGCTGGTTCGCGCGAGCATCCGGGCCATGCGGGAGACGTTGAACGTGCTCCGCACCGACACGAGGCCGGGCTCGGTGAACGATCGCATCGTGCCGCTCAAGGAGGTCTACGATCTGGTCGGCCTGTCACAGATGGAGGAGCAGGAGCGCCAGTTCCTGCCCGTCGGCGGCCGGCAGGTCACGACGATCATCGCGGCGGCGGGGTTCGAGAAGCACCTCCTGCCGCTGATCGAGGACAAGCCCAAGTGCCTGCTCGACATCAAGGGCAAGACCATCCTGGAGCGCCAGATCGCGGCGCTGAACGAATGCGACCTCAAGGACATCGCCCTGGTCAGAGGGTACCGCAAGGACGCGATCACGGTCCCGCATCTGCGGTATTACGACAACGACCGCTACGAGGACACGGGGGATCTCTTTTCCCTCTTCTGCGCGGAGAACGAGATGACGGGGCGCAGTCTCATTCTCTATGGAGACATCGTCTTCGAGACCGCCGTGCTCGAGAAGCTGCTCAAGAGCCCCGCGGACATCAGCCTGGTCGTCGACCTCGCCTGGTACGACCAGCGGAAACAGGGGCGTCCGGGCTTACAACTGAGGCCCGACCTGGTGACGCTGAATCCCCCACCCGCGCAGCCCTCCGCCACGCGCTTCATCACGCCCGACGAGCAACATCAGGTTCTGAAGATCGGCCAGGAGCTCGCGCCGGAGGACGCCCACGGCGAGTTCATCGGCATGGCCATGTTCTCCGAGCGCGGAACCGAGCTCCTTCGGAGCTGCTACCACGAAGCCGCGCGGTCCCATGCCGACAAGGGGTTCCACGAGGCCGGCGCCTTCGTGAAAGCGTCCTTCACAGACCTCGTCCAGGAGCTCATCGATCGGGGACACCCCGTCCATTGCGTCCCCATCTATAAGGGATGGATGGAAGTGGACTCCTTCGAGGAATACCAGAAAGCCTGGGCGACGATCCGCAAGTAACCCCCCATTCCCGCGTCCCCTTCCGTCATTCCCGCGAACCCTGCCTCGGCCAGCTTGAAGCCGGGGGCGGGAATCCATCCTTCGCGCCGCAGGGTCTACGGCGGACGTCCGGGGGGCGAGCCGCACAATCGACTATACTTGTAGAAAAACACAGCCCCTCTTATAAGGCGCTGGCCTCTCAGCGGCTTTCAACAATCGGCCTTATCCCCTTTTCTTGGCCCTCGGCATTTGAAGCAGAGGCCAGATATTGTTGCGAGGTTTCCCATACTCCTTCGGGTCGAGACTCACTGACAGTAGGCGAGAGGTCTGATCAGAAAGGGTGGGTTCTTGCGCCAATTGCGGGACCCAATCTACCAGTGTCTCAGCCGCTAACAACAACACTTCTATATATTGCCGGGAACGTGTTCCTTGCTCTGGTCTGCGCCGTAATGCTCTCTCGGGTGGATAAAGAAGCCGCACGCCTCTATAGGCTCACCTATAATAACAACCACGACGATGATAGCGATAAGCCAGCTCGACTGGGCAAAATGAAAAGGCGCCTGCGTGTATTTTACGGCCTGGGCTTGGCCCTGATGCTAGTCCTTACCTGCCTTCAGGTCATTGCGCTTGTTACGGTCCTTTCATAGCAGCGCACCCTTCGAAACATTTCTTACTGGGGTTGCGGGGCATTACAGTTGGTTTTGAGTCGCAGATCTGGCGCGGGCAGGATCTCAAGACATCAATGACATGCGACATGCGGAAAGGCAGCGAAGGAAGGGTGCAAGGCAGCGAAAGAAAGGGCCAGGTCTCTTCTTTCACAGTTCCGCTCTCCGCATGGGGCTGGCGCAGGGCAGCGTCAGTCGCCGTGCCCATGCGGTGGCCGCGTGGCGTACGACCGATCGCGGATTTAGGCGGCGCATCGAATCGGCACTAGATG
>JBFKNO010000227.1:0-4932 GCA_041629275.1 Nitrospiraceae bacterium | reverse complement strand
GCCGGGCCGGGAGCGGCCTCCTCCCGGATCGGAGCCAAGGCCCCCACGCCCGCGATGCCGGCTCGCCCGGTTCCACCGGCGACCTCCTGCGGTGTCCGCGGCGCGGCCACCTCGTCCCGACGTTCTCGCCAGGAGCCCAGCCCGGCCATGAACAGGAGTGGCGGCGGCTCCCACAGCCGTCGGGTGAGCGGGCCGTAGCGCGACGCGACGTGCCGGGCCAGGAAGGACCCGGCGCTCGGCGCCGCATGGCGGCGGGAAACCTGGTTTGCCCAGGCCTCGCCGCGCAAGCCGAGCCGCGGCCGCGTGATCGCGGTGCGTTCCCTGTGCCGCGCGATCCGAGCCCGCCGCGTCAGGATCGAGACCGTCCTGGTCTCCTCTCTCTCACCGTCCCTGCTCATCGCCCTCCGTCACCCCGCACGTTCCATGCCCCTCACAGGACGCCGCCGATGCTCGCCGCCCCGCGCAGGCCGGCGAGGACCTGGCTGCCCAGCGGCCTCGTGAGGCCATGATGCGCGAGCGTCAAGCTCGTGAAGGCCACCGCGTTGCTCGAGGCGTTGAATGTCGGGCCCGACCATTTGATCGGGTAGGCCTCGAAGAAATCCCACCACATAGCCGGCAGCCCTTGGTCATCCAGCAGGTAAATGCTCCCGTTCTTGCGCTCGACCTTGCCGGCGGTGACGTCCGCGTACCAGTTCCACAGCAGGTCCATGTCCGTCTGGCCCTTCTTGAGGACGAGATCGCTCTGCGTCGTCCACTTGGGCAGGACATGGACTCGGTCGTTCACCCCGCCCTCGCGGATGCGCTCGACTTCCGTGCTGATCTCCAGCCCCGACACCTCGGAGAATCCGCCGGCCAGGATGCCTTCGATCTCCACGAGGAAGTTGTAGGCACGATACGGATCGAGGCGGACGCCCAGCAGCTTGCCCGCGAGCGCCACGCCCACATTGATCCCGATGGACGGCATCGTCTACCTCCGTTCTCCCTGTTCGTTCAGCCGCGTGTTGATCTTGGAGATCTCCTGGCACCAGCGCCGGCGCTCGCGGTGCTCCATGTCCATGAGGTCCGCGTAGGCCCAGTGAAAGTGGTACGCGAGGAAGGCTACCTCCTCGTGGAGCCGGTCGAGGGGGTAGCCTACGATTCCCCCGGCGGCGCCACCTCCACCTCGAACCGGTGCTCGCACTTGGGGCAGGCCGCTTTCACGGCGCTGCTGCCCTGCTCGTTGATCCGCCGGTACAGATCCTGAAGGTAGGCGAGATCGCTCGCGAAGAGCCCCTCGATCACGCGCGTGTTCACCATCTTCAAGGTGCCGAGGCGGGTGACCACCCGCGACAGCAGGATGACCGTCAGGTACGCCGGGTTCTGCTGCACGCGCGGGTCCTTCATCGGCAGGATCTCGTCCGCCGCCGTGGCCAGGCGCATGGCCCCGAGCGCGTGGACGGATCCGTCCTCGTCCAGATAGCCCTTGGGCAGGACGAAATCGAATTCGGTCTGAAACCCCATGGCACGCCTCCTTCGTGTCTGACGGTCACTGCACCCGGACGACTTCCTCGCAGACCAGATCCAGGCTCTCCACCACGACCTCGTTGCCTTTGGCGGAGAAATCCGTGGCGTCGTACTTCGTCGGCCAGGCTTCCATGACGTTCCACCGCGCCTTGTCGTTCCCCTCCTCGTCGATGAGAACCAGCGAGAGGTTCTTGCGCGCCCCCTGCGCCCCTTTCTCCATCACCTGCTTGCGCCAGTTGTACAGCTCCATCGAGTCGGTCAAGCCCCATTTCAGACTGACATTGCCGTACTTGGTCTGGCTCGAGAGCTTGCGGGGATGCGTCGGATCCGTGCCCTCCCGGTACTCGACCGGGTCGGTGGTGGAGTCCGGGATCGTCGCGTCGGAAAACCCCGCCTGGGTGATCCCGTCAATCTCCACCCGAAAGCGATACGAGCGATACGGGTCTTTACGTGCCATGCCTCACTCCCTCCTTCAATGGTTCCTCAGCCTGCCTTGCCCAGCGTCTTCTGGCTGATCCGGATAATGACGAACTCCGCCGGCTTCACCGGGGCCACGCCCACCTCGATAATGAGCTGGCCCGCGTTGATCACCTCTTCCGGGTTGTTCTCCGCATCCACTTTGACGAAGAACGCCTCGTCGGCCGTCGTGCCGAAGAGCGCGCCGTCACGCCACACCCGGGTTAGAAAGGCCGTGAGATTGCGCTTGACCTTGCCCCAGAGCATGGGGGAGTTGGGCTCGAACACGACCCACTGCGTCCCTTCGTCGATCGACTCTTCGATGAACAGCAGCAAGCGGCGCACGTTGATGTATTTCCACTCGGGATCCGCCGAGAGCGTGCGGGCGCCCCAGACCACGATCCCCGCGCCCGGCAACGAGCGGATCACGTTGACCCCGGCGGGGTTGAGCGTGTCGTGCTCGCCCTTCGTCACCACGCGCTCGACGTCGGCGGCGGAGTTCACGTAGCCCTCCTCGACGCCGGCCGGCGCCTTGTGGACTCCCCGCATCACGTCCGTGTGGGAGTAGGTGCCGACCACCGCCCCGGAAGGGGGCACCAGCTTCCGGCCGCCGCTCAAGGGGTCCGCGACCCAGATCCAGGGATAATAGAGCGCGCCGTAGGAGGTGTTGAACTTCCCCGTATCCCGGCGGAACTTGAGCGCCTGCTGGGGATCGAGAGCCTTCGGGGTATCCGCGACGAAGAAGCAGTCCTTCCGGTTCTGGCAATAGGTGGCGGCGTCCCGCGTGACCTGGTCGTCCCCGGCAGCGTCCGGGATCGCCAGGATGTTCACGTCGTCGATGGAATCGAACGCGGTCACGAATCCCGACGCGCCTGCCCAATCGGGGGGCGACAGGCTCACGCCGTCCGCCCCGCCGGCGAGGTCCTGGCTCCCGTTGGTTGGCCGGGTGTTGCCTTTGTCCTCCACCTCGATCCACTTGGACGCGACGGCCTTGCTGACGTGCTCCGGCTTCGTCTCGTCGAGGGTGAGGTTGTCGAAGGATTCGACCTCCTTGCCCTGCAAGGAGACGGTCAGCTTGAAGTACCCCGCGCGCGCCGACTCGCCCGGCGCCGGGGTCTCGTCCTCGATGGTGATCTTCAGGCCGTTCCCCCACTGGCCCTCGCTGTTGGCGCGCACCGTCAGGTCGTTGAGGTCCTTTTCCGCTTTCTTCAGCGACGTCGCGTCGCCCTTCGCCGCGCGGACCACGTAGCACTTGGTCCCGCCCTCGTTGAAGAAGTGGTAGACGGCGTAGGCGAGATAGCCGGTGTCGATGAATCCTCCGAAGGTCGTGGTGAATTGCGTCCACGACGTGATCAGCCTGGCCTTGCCGATCGGCCCGCGCTCGGCGATCCCGACAAACCCTCCCGTGGACGTGCCCACCCCTTCGATCGGCTTGATCCCGGAGGGGACTTCTTCCACATACACACCCGGTGACAAATATTCAGGCATGGCTCATCCTCCCTCTGTGCAGTCTGCTGACTGATTAGCTGGACGGGGCTCCCGGACCCGGTTTCGGCTTCGACTCGGTCACGGCAATGTCTCCGCGCTTCAGCATCGTCTGCAGGTGCGGGGTGTCCAGGTCTGACTGGCTCACGTCGGCCACCTCGCGCGAAGACAAGTACAGCGTCTTCCCGCCTCCGAGGAGGACGGTCAGGGGTTGAAACAGCTTGTTCTTGATCTTTGGCATGGATTCCTCCTCTTCCAGCGTCATGGCTTCTCCATCACCGAGACGCGCGCCACGCGCTCGGTCACCCGCTTGACGGGTATGGTTTGCGTCGACGGCACGTAGACCGGCGTGACCTGATACGCCACGGATAGGCGATAGGGCTTGCTCGGGAAGATGCCCCACAAACGGTTCAGGTCTTCCAGGGAGAGCGGCTGCTGCACGATGCGCAGGGCCTCGTTGCCCGACTCCACCAGGGAGACCGGGAGCGTCGGCGCCTTCAGAACGCGGTGATCGTGGAAGGCCAGCATGACCGCCTCGAGGTGTCGCAGCGCGGTTTCGGGCTCCTGGGCGAGGGGGGTGACGAGGTAGAACAGGTCCAAGGGCAGGGGCGGCGGCCGGAGGGCCGTCTCCCCGACCGCCTCGGGCGGCTCGTTCCGCACGTGCGCGTTTTCCTGCACCTGGTACAGGAACAAGGCGATCTTGCCCGCCTGCCCCGCGTCGTACGGAGATTTCAGGCTGACGTCGCCCTCCGCGAATCCCGCCTCCGCCTTGAGGAGCTCGACCAGGCCCTTTCCCACCGTCGCCATCACCGTCGTGTCAGCCACGGGTCTCCTCCAGGAGCTCGTGATACGATCCGAAATCCGCCTTGGTGCAGAGCCACCCCAGCTTCTGATATTCCCGCTTGGCCCCCCGGATCAGGTGCGCCATCTTCAGCTCGGACGGCTCGCTGGCCGCGAGAAAGGCCGCGGTCAGCACGATGTTCTTGATATGCCCCCCCGTCAGCTTGAGCTGCCCTGCGAGGAACGGCAGGTCCAAGTCCGGGCCCTTCGGCATCTGCACGGGCAGCGCCCCCTCCCAGATCCGCAAGCGGCAGGCCTCGTCGGGAAAGGGAAAGTCGATGACGAAGTTGAGGCGTCGCAGGAAGGCCTCGTCGATGTTGTGGCGCAAGTTGGTGGCGAGGATGACGCAGCCCGCGTGCTCCTCCATCTTCTGCAGGAGATAGCCGATCTCGATGTTCGCATAGCGATCGTGAGCGTCCTTCACCTCGGAGCGCTTTCCGAAGAGCGTATCCGCTTCGTCGAAGAAGAGGATGGCGTGCCGGGCCTCGGCCGCGCGGAAGATGCGGTCCAGGTTTTTCTCGGTCTCACCAATGTATTTGCTGACTACACCTGATAGATCGATCTTGTAGAGTTCCAAGCCCAGGTCCCGGGCGATGACCCCAGCGGTCATGGTCTTGCCCGTGCCCGAGGCACCGGCGAACAGCACCT
>JBFKNO010000226.1:0-4939 GCA_041629275.1 Nitrospiraceae bacterium | reverse complement strand
GGGCAAATTGCAAGTGGAACCGTGACCCAAACCGGAACGGCTGGAAAATCCACAGATCGGAAGGAGGCAGAAGTGACTGAGAAAATTGGAGCGGGAGACGGGATTTGAACCCGCGACCGACGGCTTGGGAAGCCGCTGCGCTACCCCTGCGCCACTCCCGCTCTCGAGGGGTGGTGAGTGAGACTCTAGCCGGTCGGGAGGGCGGAGTCAAGGGACGGACGTGTGCTCGAGATCCAGCGTGGGGGACTGCTCGCGAATGATTCGGGCGATCCGCCGCCGCTCCATCCGCTGGACTTTCGTAAACAGCAGGCCGGCGCCCGTTGCGGGAAGGGAGCAGACGACCGCTTCATCGATGACGATCGGGGTCTCGAAAATGGGGGTCGTAATCTCGAGGCGGAGCCGGCTGCCCTCTGCCGCCCTGATGGGGCCCTCGAGGCGGCACCCTCCGATCGACAGGTCGACAAGGGTGGCGTGCTGCGCGGGCACCTCCTGAAGGTAGAACGCCGATCGGAGCATCGTGGGAAAGGCGACGCGGAGGCGCTGGAAATTCCGGCGAGGAACGAAGGCCGGAAATCCCCGAAAAGCGAGAAACCGGCATCCGCACAACTGGCAACGATGCGGATAGACGGTCAGCAGGCCAAGCAGCCGTTCACCAAAGCCTTGCTGTGGCGCGACCCGTACGAGCCCACCCTTGCACCTCCGGCACCGAACCATGGTTGAGCCTTCCGCTGCCTCCCTCCTTTTTGTCTAACATGGCCGCGTCAGGACGACAATAAATAATCGTCCCGCGGCAGATGGACAAGCCGGCGCGGCAGAACCTACCCCCGGGCTCGCAGGCGTGAGCCGCTCTCCCCGCCCGCGCTACTTCTTCCGATTCCTTCGAGCCTGGGTGAGCAGTTGCTGGATACGCTCGTCTGAATATTCGGAGGGGTCGACATGGCGCACAGCCGCGGTGAGCTCCTCGCGCAACTCTTGTGTCTTTTGGGTCAGCCGGTCGAGCTCTTGACGGCTCAACCCATGCCGCTGCTTATGGAGTGCCTCCGCGGGTGGAGAGAGGGAGGTGGAAGTGGAGGAAAGCGGGCCGCCGGTGTTCTTTCGTTTGAGGTCATGCAGCCACATAGGTGCAAGCATACGGCCTTCGGTCCAGCCTGGCTATTCCACGGGAGGAGGGGGACAGCACCCGGATGGATGAGGGGCATCGCGGTTGCCCCGGGGGGCGTTCAGCCGTGAAACTCCACGAGGGCGAACTTTCGCCGCCCGATTCGCATCCGGTGCTGGCGGCCCGACTCGAGGGGCACCGAGGCGTTCGGATCCTGATGCTTGACCCCATCGATCTCGACCGCGCCTTGGACGATGAGGCGCCGCGCCTCGCTCTTGCTCGGCACCAGCTTGGTGCGGACCACGAGATCGACGAGCCCCACGCTCGGAGTGGCAGCCTCCGAAAGGTCAGCCCGCGTGAGCGTGAGACGCGCGTCGGGCTCGGCGGGAAACTCGCGGGCCTGAAACTTCTGCTGAAACTCCTCCTTGCCGGCCCGAGCCGCCTCGGCGCCGTGGTAGCGGGTGACGATGAGCTCGGCCAGCTCCATCTTCGCGTGCATCGGGTGTGCGCCTTTCACACGGCCCAAGTCCTCCGTGGTCAGCAGCTCGTAATACCGATACATGAGCTGATCGCTGATGGACATGAGCTTGCCGAACATGTCGCCGGGGCGATCCTCGAGCGCGATGTAGTTGCCGAGGCTCTTGCTCATCTTGCGGACCCCGTCCGTGCCCTCGAGCAGGGGCATGGTCAGCACGACCTGGGGCTCCTGCCCGTAGTCCCGCTGGAGGTCGCGGCCCACCAGCAGATTGAACTTTTGATCCGTGCCGCCGAGCTCCACGTCCGCCTTGAGCGCGACCGAATCGTAGCCCTGGATCAGCGGATACAGGAACTCGTGAATGCTGATCGGCTTCTGCTCCTGATAGCGCGTGTGGAAATCCTCGCGCTCCAGCATCCGGGCCACGTTGTAATGCGCGCTCAGCTCGATCACTTGCTCGGCGTGCATCGCCTCCATCCACCGGCTGTTGAACTCGACGACGGTCCGCTCGCCGTCGAGGATCTTGAAGATCTGCCGTTGGTAGGTCCTCGCGTTGTCCTGGACCTGCTCTTTCGACAGCGCCTTGCGCGTCTCCGAGACGCCAGACGGATCCCCGATCATGCCCGTGAAGTCACCGATGAGAAACAGGACCTGGTGCCCCAGATCCTGAAAATGCTTGAGCTTGTGGATGAGGACGGTGTGGCCGAGGTGCAGGTCCGGGGCGGTCGGGTCGAACCCCGCCTTGACCCGCAAGGGGCGCTTCTCGCGGATCGATCGTGTCAGTTTCTGCTCGAGCTCGCTCGGCTGGATGACCTCCACGGCGCCCCGGAGGACCAGCTCCATCTGGCGAGCCAGCTCGCTCACGACCCGCGCCTCCCCGTCCGGGGTGACTGTAGCGCAGGCGCCCCAGTCGCAACGGTGGTGCCGTCTCGGGAGACGTGGACGAGCGGGCGGATGCGCGCGAGCCGTGTTTCTCCGATGCCTCGCACGTCAAGTAATTGTTGAACAGTATGGTACAAGCCACTGTTTTGTCTGCGCGCAACGATCCGTTGAGCAATGATTTCTCCCACCCCGGGCAGCGTGGCCAGCTCCTCGGCCGTGGCTCGATTCAGGTCGAGCGACACCGGGACCTCGCGCCGCGGCGCCTGTGCTGAAGGGAGAGAGGCGGGACTGGGGGCAGGGGGCCGTGGAGATGCAGGAACCGCGACGGGGTGGCTCAGCGCCGGGCCCGTCCTGGTGGTCGGCGCTGGCTCGTGGAGCCCGTCCCACCCGATCCATGAGAGGGTTACCGCCGCGGCGAGGAGCAGCCCGAGCTTGATCCCGAGCGAGCGCATCATCCGGCTCGCTTCCGGGCCATGTGGATGGCGAGCCCCTCCACGTCCTCGGCCGCCTCCATGAGCCCCTCGGCCAGTGTCGGGTGCGCGTGGATCATCTCCGCCACCTGCGAGGCGGTCGCGCCGACCTGCATGGCGAGCGCGGCTTCATGAATGAGATCGGCGGCATGGGAGCCCATGATATGGACGCCGAGGATCGCGTCGTTCGAGGCATCCGCGATGACTTTGTAAAAGCCGGTCGTCTCGCCGACCGCCTGGGCCTTGCCCAGCGCGAGGTAACGGAAGCGTCCGACCTTGAGACAATTCTCGGGGCGCCGCCCCTGCCCCGCCAGGCGCTGGCGGGCTTGTTCCTCGGTCAGGCCGACACGGCCGATCTCCGGCAGCGTGAAGATCCCCGCCGGCACGACGTCGTAGTTCACCGTGGCCGGATGCCCGAGGATGTTGCCGACCGCCACCTTGCCCTGCGCCGACGCGACGTGCGCCAGCATCCCCTTGCCGACGACGTCGCCGATGGCATAGACCCCGGGCACGTTCGTCTGCATGGCGTCGTCCACGAGGATCTCGCCCCGCTTGCCGACCTCGACGCCGGCCTCCTCGAGCCCGATGTTCTTCGAGTTCAGCCCCCGGCCCACGGAGACCAGGATCGTGTCGGCGGCGAGGGTGCTGCCGTCCTTGAGCGTGGCGCTGAGCCGCCCCTCGTGACGGTCGAGCTTCTCGACCGTCGTCCCGGTGAGCGTCTCCACGCCGCGCTTCTTGAGCTCCCTGGCCATGGCGGTCGAGACCTCCTCGTCCTCGAGAGGCAGGATGCGGGGCAGCAGCTCGATCATCGTCACCTTCGTGCCGATGCCGCTGAAATAGGACGCGAACTCACAACCCTCGACGCCCCCCCCGATGATCGCGAGGCTCTTCGGCGCCTCGGTGAGGTCGAGCGCCTCCTTGCTCGTGAGAATCTGTTTGCCGTCGACGGGAAACAGCGGGAGGTTCGGCCATGACGACCCGGTCGCGACGATGATCGCATCGGCCTGCACCGTGGTCTCGCCGCCGCCCTCCTTCGAGACATGGAGGCTCCGCGCGTCCGACAACCTCCCCCAGCCCTGGATATGCTCGATGCCCCATGTCTTGAAGAGCGTGCCGATGCCCTTGACCAGCGAGCCCACAACCTTGTTCTTCCTGGCGATGAGCTGGGCCAGGTCGTACCGCACGTCGCCCTCGACTTTGAGTCCGAGCTCCGCGCCCTTCTTCACCTTGTCGCCCAACTCGATGACCGACAGGAGCGCCTTGCTGGGGATGCATCCCCAGTTGAGGCAGACGCCGCCCAGGGCCTCGTTCTCGATGACGGTGACCTTGGCCCCGAGCTGCGCGGCGCGGATCGCGGCGACGTAGCCGCCTGGCCCGGCGCCGAGAATGGCGATGTGTGTGTGGTCAGCCATGATGTGAAGAATGTGGTGTCCAGATAACCAAACTATCGATGGTTCGCAAAGACAGTGAAGGCAATTTTCCTCCCCTTTGTAAGGGGAGGAAAGGTGGAGTAGAGCTCAAAGTTTTGAGTTTTGAGTTTTTAGTTTTGAGTTTCATGACCGTACACACGTTCCGACAAAGTCATGCTTCAAGATCTGCAACTGAGAACTCAACACTCAAAACTCACGACTGATTTCCTCTACCTCCCCCAGCCACTCCTTACAAAGGAGGGGAGCTCTGGCGCAGACGACCGGTCCTTCTGTCACTTCTGCGATTCCAGAAACGTTTGGTACTGCTCGGCCGTCATCAGGCCCTCGACTTCCTTGGGGTCGGCAAGCTCGATGACGGCGATCCATCCCTTGCCGTAGGGATCGCTGTTCAGGATTTCCGGGTGATCCTTCAGGTCGTCGTTGACTTTCGAGATCGTGCCGCTCACGGGCGTGTAGATCGTCGACGTCGTCTTGGTGGATTCCACCTCGCCGATCGACTGGTTGGCGGACACCTTGGTGGAAGGCTTGGGCAGGTCGACGAAGACGATATCCCCGAGAGCGTCCTGGGCGAAGTTGCTGATGC
>JBFKNO010000225.1:0-4992 GCA_041629275.1 Nitrospiraceae bacterium | reverse complement strand
TCAACGACCCCTTCCAACCCCTCCTTTGTAAGGAGGGGTTGGGGAGGAGAGAGGGACCTATTTTAATGCTTCCTTTTGCCTTTTTACCTGGCTTCGCGCCCGTGGCGCTGCAATTGCTTATAGGTCCCTTCCAGTTCGAGGAGTTTTCGTTTCAGTGGCAGCCCGCCGGCGAAGCCCGTGAGCGAGCCGTCGTGCCCGACGACGCGATGGCACGGCACGATCACCGGCACGGGGTTCGATCCCAGCGCATGACCCACGGCTCGCGCGTAACGAGGGCCTCCGACTCGGGCGGCAATCCAGCCATAGGACCGCACGCGGCCGAACGGGATGCGTCGTGCCGCGAGCCAGACCCGCCGCTGGAAGCTCGATCCCTGCGCGAGATCGAGCGGGAAATTTAGGACCTGCCGGGTCCCCTGGAGAAACTCCGTGAGCTGCTCCCTGGCCTGGCCCAAGACCGTCTCGACCGCTCCCGCCCCGTTCCCTCGAAGCGTGGCGGAGGGCACGGCGCGCCGTCCGTTGCCGGCCATCGCGCGCGGAGCCAACTCGAACGCCACCGCCCCGCGCGAGACGCGCGGCAAGACGATTCGCGCGATGCCCTTCGGCGTCCCGACGAGACCCATCCACCCGAAACGAGTGCGGAAAATGATCGTCTTGTGATCCATAACGCCTCCTTCAAGAATAAAACGTGGAGCGCGGAACAAGGAACGATGAGCAAAGACAAACTCCCAAGATCCCCAAGCCATTATGTTATCGAGTCTCCTGTTCCCATTCCTCTGCTCCGCGCTCCTCGTTCATCGCTTGCCTTCCCCGCCTCCCCCGATCTTTCTCTGGAGTATTCCCCAGGCAACATCGAGCTCGTCCGAGCGCAAGAGCGCATGCACCCCGAAGTAGCCCGTCACGCTGAGCCCGATGCCGACGACCAGCATGACCGCCTTGGCCGCCCACTCGTCTGGCCTGCCCCAGACCGCCAGCCCGGCCACCCAGAGGCAGGCCAGCACGACGGGGACGGCGGCGAGAGCCACCCGTGCGAGGGAACGCGAGATCTCGCGCCAGGCCAGTCGGCCCAGCCGCTTGTCGAGCACGATGACGAGGATCCCGACGTTGACCATGGCCGCCAGGGAGGTCGCCAGCGCGAGCCCGCCATGCTCGAGGGGCCCCATGAAGAGCAGTGAGAAGACCACGTATGCGACCACCGCGCAGGCGGCCGACAGGGCGGGCGTCTTCGTGTCCTGCAACGAATAAAACGCCGCGACGACGATACGGACGCCGGCAAAGGCCCACAACCCCAGCGAGAAGAACAGCAGCGCCGAGGCCGTCCCCTGGGTGTCGGCAGCCGTGAAGGACCCGTGCTCGAAAAACAGATGGACGATCGGCACGCGCAGCAAGATCAGCCCCAGCATGGCGGGCACGATCATGAAGGCAATCATCCGGAGCCCGAACGCGAGCGTCTTTCCCAACTCCTCGATCGCCCCGCCGGCCGCCTGCGCGGACAACGTCGGCAGGATCGCCGTCGCCAGCGCAACCCCGAAGATCCCGAGGGGAAAGTGCACCAGTCGCATGCCGTAGAACAGATAGGTGGGTCCCCCGTCGAAGAATGAGGCGAGGACCGTGCTGATGAACAGGTTGATCTGCGTGACGGAGAGGCCGAGGAGGTAGGGCAGCATGAGCACGGCCATGCGCCGGACTCCGGCATGGCGCGGTTCCCAGCGGAGCCCCGGCAGCATCCTCCGGAAGACGAGCCCCGGCACTTGCATCGCGAATTGGGCCGCGCCGCCGGCCACCACCCCGATGGCCACCCCGATGATGGGGTCCGCCAGGAGGGGAGCCACGAAGAGGGCGCACCCAATCACGAAGACATTGAAAAAAACCGGCGACAGCGCCGGCGCGGCGAAGGCCCGCAGGGAGTTCAAGATGCCCATCGCCAGTGCCGCGAGGCTGATGAAGAGCAGGTAGGGAAACATGATGCGTGTGAGGAGCGTGGTCGTCTCGAGCTTGTCCGGGTCATCGTGGAACCCGGGCGCCATCACCCACACGATGCCCGGCGCCGCCAGGATTCCCAGCGCGGTGACCAGCGTCACGAGCGTCAGGAGCGTCGTGAAGGCCGCACTGGCGAGCTCCCACGCGTCCCGATGCGTCCGTTGCGTGCGGTACTCCGTGAAGATCGGGATGAAGGCCGCGGACATGGACCCTTCCGCGAAGAGCTCGCGGAGCAGATTGGGGATCCGGTAGGCGACGAAAAACGCGTCGGCCGCGGCCGAGGCCCCGAACAGGCGGGCCAGCACGATGTCACGAAGGAATCCGAGAATGCGGCTGGAAAACGTGGCCAGACCGATCAGCCCGGCGGCCCGGGCGACCGATTGATGCTCGTTCTGTGCCTGAGGCGAGGACGATGGCGGTGGCCCGGAATCGGTCATCGCGCTGGATTCTAGCGGAACGCCGGGAACGCGTCTACCGGCTGTCCGCCGGAGATGATAGAGTACGGCCAGCGCCTTGAAGGAGGGTCATGTCGCTCGAGACGTCCTCACACTTGCCCGGCGGCTTCCAAGTTCGCCACCGCACGCTCGGCATCTTCCAGGGCACCGCCGTGGAGATGGCGTTCTGGCATCCGTCCTCCGGCATGCCCGAGTACGGCCTCTGCCGGTTCGGCACGAAGGACAAGGCTCAGGCTTATGTGGAGTTTTTTTGCTCCGCCCGGTGCGCCGAGCCGCTCAGTCGGGAGGACCTGACGATCGAGCCGTTCGACGAGGCGCTCCACGCTCACCTGATCAGCGAGAACCCGATGCCATCGGCCTGGGAAGCGCCCCAGTGAGCCAGCGTGGTCCGTGGACCTTCCGATGACCCTTCTTCTTGCGCGACTGCGCCGCCACAAAGGTCCCCGCGACCGGAGCCCGCACAGACCGGATCCCTCCCGCCTGTCTAGGCCGGACGGCCGCGACCGCAGAACGTTGATCTGGTCCCGGAGCGTCCCGCCCCGTGAGAATCAAGACTTGGTTTTTCTCGCGATGAGCTCGTCCACCACGATGTGGCAGACGCAGAAGGAGATGCGCCGGTTGTCCAGCCGCACGCGGACGATCATGGACTCGCAGCGCCGGCAGTGATGGAAGACAGGGTCCCGCTGGATGGTCCAGCGGGGGATGGTGATGCGATCAACGGGAATTTCGTGAGTGGCCATTACTGTTCCTCATCGGCACGAAGCCGCCGAAACTTGACCGGCGGTTAGCTTCAAGTATACACCCATCCATGCCCCTTCTTCTGCGGGAAGCCGACGTCCACGCGCTGCTCGACATGCCGACGGCGATCGAGGCCGTCGAGGCGGCGCTTCGCCGCCAGGCGACCGGCCAGGCGACGAACCGCCCGCGCCAGCGGGTCCCGGCGCCCAGCGCGCACCTTCATGTCATGGCCGCGGGCGACCGCGCCCTCGGGGTGTTCGGCATCAAAGTTTATTCCTCGGCCGCCGCCGGCGCCCGGTTCCTGGTCCTGCTGTACGCGGAGGCCGATGGCGAGCTGCTGGCCGTGATCGAAGCCGATCGGCTGGGGCAGATGCGGACAGGCGCCGCCTCCGGCGTGGCGACGAAGCACCTGTCGCGGGCAGGCGCGAAGTCCGTCGGCATCCTCGGGACGGGTTGGCAGGCGGAGAGCCAACTCCTGGCGGTCTGCGCGGTGCGCCCGATCCGGAGCGTCGCGGCCTTCAGCCGGCATGCGGACGCGCGGAAGCGCTTCGCCGAACGCATGAGCCAGACGCTCGGCGTCGCCGTCACGGCGGTCGGGACGCCGGAGGAGGCCGTGCGGGGTCACGAGATCGTCATCACCGCGACGTCCGCGCGGGAGCCGGTCTGTCGCGGCGCCTGGCTCGAGCCTGGCGCCCATGTGAACGCCATCGGAGCCAATTTTCTCTCCAAGCGCGAGCTCGACATAGAGGCAATCGGCCGGGCGGTCATCGTCGCCGTCGATTCGGCCGAGCAATGTCGCCTCGAAGCGGGCGACCTTCTTCACGCCGTCGAGCGTGGCGTGCTGACGTGGGAGTCCCTCGTGGAGTTGGGGCGCATCGTCGACGGTCAGATTCCGGGGCGTCGGACCGACCGAGACATCACGCTTTTCAAATCGTTAGGGATCGCCCTCGAAGACGTCGCCGTGTCCCAGGCGGTGTACGAGCTGGCGAAGCAGCGAGGCATGGGCGAGCGCATCGCATTCTGGGAATCGGTGCCCCGAGCCTGACCCGAGGACGCTTTCCTGCCAGGAACGCTGCGCGCTGAAGGAGGCTGTCATGCCCGAGACGATTCGTATCGCAAGACCGGCTGGAGCCGTCTGTGACGGACTCTATCGCTACTCCCTTCATGATGACCGGATCGATTTTCAAAGCGACAGCTACATCATCGTCCAGGAGGGGTTCGCGGTCCTGATCGATCCGCTGCCCGTCGACCCGGCCGAGCTCACGCGCCACGGGCCGATCCAAGCGATCGTTCTCAGCGCCTCCTGCCATGAGCGGGCGGCCTGGCGCTACCGGCAGCAGCTCAACGTGCCGGTCTGCGCGCCGGCGCGCGGGGTTGATTTCGAGGAGACGCCAGACCGCTGGTACCGCGCCGACGATCGACTGCCGGGCGGGCTCATCGCGGTCCACGCCCCCGGTCCCACCGAGGCGCATTACGCCTTCCACAGCGACCGCGGCGGAGGCGTCGTGTTCTGCGCCGATCTGCTCACCAACGCGCAGGGGACAGGCTTGGCCTTCGTCCCCGGTGAGTACCAGGACGAGCCCGAACGGACGCGCGAGAGCGTCCGCAAGCTGCTCGGCCTCGACTTCGCCATCCTTTGTACCAATCACGGTGATCCGATCCTCACCGGAGCGAAAGAAGCGATTCGGGACTTGCTTGTCAGAGAAAAGCGGGGCAGGCGCTGACATGCGTCGAAGGCAGCGCCGTCAGGTTGCTTTCACCGCCCCTGAGCTTCCTTCAGTATGTTCACGAAGGTCTGAGGGTGAGTGTGAACCCAGCTAGG
>JBFKNO010000224.1:0-5037 GCA_041629275.1 Nitrospiraceae bacterium | reverse complement strand
CGGGGGCCGACTTCTTCTCCTCATCGATGCCGACCTTTTCGATGGAGGCGGGGTTCAGGCCCTCCGCGATGAAGACCCGAGGATCCTGCGTCCAGGGAATGATGTCGATCTTCTCTCCACGCAGCTCGCGGACCACCGCCTGTACGCGGGACCCCTTGATGCCCACGCAGGCGCCGACCGGATCGACCGCCTTGTCGCGGGAGGCGACGGCGATTTTGGTCCGATCCCCCGGCTCCCGAACGATCCCCTTGATCTCGACGATCTTCTCGGCCACCTCGGGCACCTCGAGCTCGAACAGCTTGGCGACGAACTGCGGATGGGTGCGCGACAGCACCACCTGCACGTCCTTCGGCGTCTTCCGCACGTCGAGGAGCATGGCCTTCAGCCGATCGCCTCGGCGATAGGTCTCGCGCGGGATCTGCTCGGACACGGGGAGGATCGCTTCGGTCTTGCCGAGATCCACCAGGCAGTTGCGCCGCTCCTGGCCGAGAATGATGCCGTTGACGAGGTCGCCCGTGCGCGTGGCGTATTCCCGCTGCACGGCCTCCCATTCGGCCTCCCGGACTTTTTGAAAGATCACTTGCTTGGCCGTCTGCGCGGCGATGCGACCCAGCTCCTCCATTTCGATCATCGACCCGATCTCGTCCCCGACCTCCGCATCCGTGTCGTACTCCCGCGCCTCGGCGAGGGAAATCTCGGCCTTGGGATTGGTCACCGTGTCGACGATGGTGCGCTTGGAGACCACGGAGATCTCGCCCGTCTTCGGGTCGATCTCGACCTGGATGTTCTCGCCCTGCCCGAACCGCTTTTTGGCAGCCGTTTGCAGCGCCGACTCGACCGCCGAGATGACCCGGGTCTTGTCGATGCCCTTTTCCCGCCCGATTTGATCGATGACGGCAATCAGATCTCGGTTCATGTCCGGCGTGTCTCCCGTTGCGTCTAAAACTCTACGTCGCGCTTCGCCTCAAGAATGTCTTCCCACGAGACCTGCATCACCCGCTCCGCGCGACGGTCCTCGAGGATGACCCGAATACCCGGTTCCTCGACCGCCAGCAGTCGACCCACGAGCCGATACTGCCCCAGGACCGGCTGCCTGAGCTTCAACTGGACCTGGTGCTCCAGCGCTTTCTCGTAGTCCCGTCTCGTTCGGAAGGGCCGATCGAGCCCCGGAGAGGAGACTTCCAGCGTGTAGGCATGCGGAACGGGATCTTCCACATCGAGCGCGTGACCGAGCGACCGATGCACCTGCTCGCAATCGCCGAGCTGCACGCCTTCCGGCTTGTCGATGAACACCCGGACGATCGTCCGTGCCCCCTGCCCCGCACAGGTGATCTCCACCAGCTCCAGTCCCAGCGAGCACAGAATCGGTGTCGCGATCGCCTGGATTCGGTCGATCACCTCTTGGGTCGTCTGCGCTCCCATCCCGGTCTCCGCCCGCCGGATCGACCGCGGCGGGGCCTGAAATTCGGCAGCCGACCCCGGGCAACAGCATCTCAAACAAAAAAGTGGGCGGACGCCCACTTCCACAACCTGCCCACGTTACCACTAAGCACCCCATGATGGCAAGGGGCAACTAGCCAACGAGCGCACGGAATCGCGCACTTAAGCGTCGGGTCAGGTCACCCGGCCTTCCAGTGCCGATCATCCCGTCGTCGACGCGCACCACGGGCAGCACCTCCACGGTGGTGCCCGTCAGGAAGACCTCGTTCGCGGCTCGCAGCTCCTGGACCGTCACCGGTCGCTCCTCGACGGGCAGGCCCTCCTGGCGCGCCAGATCGAGGACCACCCGCCTGGTGACGCCCGGCAGGATACGCGGGCCTTCCGGCGGGGTGACGAGTCGGCCGGCGCACACGACCATCACGTTCGCGACCGCGCCTTCCGTGATCTCACCATCCCTGATGAAAATGGTTTCAAAGGCGCCCGCCTCACGCGCGTGACGCCTCGCCAGGACGTTGGGGAGCAGGTCGATGCTCTTAATATCACAGCGCCCCCAGCGCATGTCCTCCAGCGTGACGGCGGCCACCCCATCCTCGCGGTGGCGGGGGTCGAGCTCGCTCATCTCCCGAACTGTCATGACCACCGTGGGCGCAAGGCCCCCTGGGATCTGGTGATCCCTCGGCGCGACGCCCCGGGTCACCTGGAGGTAGACCTTCGACTCGCGGTATCCAGCCCGGTCGATCCCCTCCTTTATATGGGCCGTCCATTCGGGCAGGCGATAGGGCAGGGCGAGGTCTATGGCCTTGGCGCTGCGCTCGAGCCGCTCGAGGTGCGCCTCCACTCGAAAGGGCTCGCCCCGATAGGTCCGAATCACTTCGTAGATCCCGTCACCGAGCTGAAACCCCCGATCCTCCACCGACACGGTGGCCTCGCCGAGGGGAAGGAACCGACCGTTCACGAATCCGATGTCCGGCATCGAGCCTGACCTCTCAGCCCTTCGCCCCTGCGTCGATCAGAAAGACCCGGCGATCTTCGGAAGTAAACTTCCACCCCATGCGCTTCTCGAACAAGAGGCGATGCTCACCAGGGGCGACCGCTTGAAACTCGAACGTGCGGCGTCCCCAATCAACCGCATTGTTCCCGGCGGTCCTGAGATAATCATCGGCCAGCAGGACCAATTGCTCCGGGTTATAGTCGGGCACCCATTGCTCGCCCCTCGTCCGGTCTTCCACCAGGTGGATCTGGAAGCTCGAGCCGACCTGGGTAGAGATTCGCCTCAGATCCCGCTGCCGGTCACGCACTGCGCTGTCGCCATCCACTGCTCACCTCTCCGTTGTACGGCCGGGTATTCGTAACTTTTCTCTATGCGATCAATGAACGAGACCTTCGCTGGAGGCCTTCTTCACCATCCTACTGGTGTCCCGAGTCTGAAGCAGGCTTTGTGGACGGTGCGAGGGGCAAGGCCGTCACTGCGAATCGCGGAGGTTCGGGCCCCGCACTTGGCGAGCAGGCGGGGTCCGGCACCCGTTGCTCGTGGGTTGCAGCGGGTGCCGGAGGGCGAGGACTGTCCGAAGCTGCGTGCCTTCCCACCGCACGCAGCGAGTTCCGCAGCCCACCGGATGCGAGCCTTAGTGCGGTCGAACCGGAGCGTCTGAGCAGGACAGCCTTGCCCCTCGCACCGTTTTCTATGCCTTCCATTAAGCACTAGGTCTTCCGGCGCGGGCCAATGAAGACCTCCTCCTCTTCGATCCGCACCTCATAACTGCCCACGCAATACCCGCCTCCGTCGGTCCCCTGACCGTTCCGAAGATCGAAGGCCAGGTCATGCCACGGACAGGTCACCACGCACCCCTTCACGTGGCCCTCGCCAAGGGGGCCGCCCTCGTGCGGACACACATTGTAGATAGCATAGAAGCGCCCCTCGACGTTGAAGAGGGCGATGGGTCGCTCGTGCACGGTGAACACCTTGGACGTGCCGGGCGGAATGTCGTTGACCCGACAGACCCGATGATATCCTTCCATAACCTCCTTGTCGCTCGCTCCCACAGGCGATGCACCTCTCCCTTTCCTCGGCGGGGGAACCTCATCACAGACGGAGGGTAAACTTCAACACATCCCCCGGTTTGACGCCTTCCCTTTCCACGAACCCCGCAACAGTTTGGACGACATATCGTGCATTCTCCGGTGGCGGGCCGTACTGGGGGCACACGGGTTTGGCGCATGGCTCCGCATGGGTGATGGTATGGACGACATATTTGCTCTCATCCAACCAGATCATGTCGACCGGGACCATGAACGCCTTCGTGCTCAACCGGTGTCGTCCCGAGGAATCGAAGATATACACCATCCCTCGATCCTCCGGCAGATGGTCCCGGAACGCGAGACCAAACAAGATCTTTTCCGGCGTATCGGCGACTTCGGTGATGAGCTCATTCCCGCTGGGAAATGTCACGATGAAGGTGCCGGGATCCTGCTGGCTGGTCAGGAACACGCTGGCCGTGATGAGGAGCAGGGCGAGCGCGATGATCAAGACGGCTCGCCGGCCCTTGGGTCCGGACGTTGGCGGCGTGCGGGCGTTCTCCACTCGCGGATGCTCCTTTAGGCCCAACGACCCAGGCGACTCAACGGCCTAGGCCTTCTGCGCAAGCGTCGTCTGTTGACTTGAGAAAGAAGCGCGGTCTAAAATTTTGCCAATCAGTGAATGACTATGTTTCGTTGTTTCTCCTATTGTCAATACCACACTTAAAAAACGCATCCCTGGACGTCAGACGGAGACGAGGATCATGGCGTTGTTGATCACCGACGAGTGCATTTCCTGCGGGGCATGCCTGCCAGAATGCCCGAATGAGGCCATCTTCGAGACGAGGAGCGACGCGGAGGGCAAGGGCTACCAGGTCAGCGAGGGGCAGGGCGTCGGTGACAGCATCTACATCATCACCCACGAGCGGTGCACCGAGTGTGTCGGGCATTTTGATGAGCCGCAATGCGCGGCCGTGTGCCCCGTTGACAACTGCTGCGTGCCAGACCCGGCCTTCCCGGAAGTGACGGATGCGCTCCTGGAGAAAGCGCGGAAGCTGAATCCGGACAAGGAGATCGACCCCGCCAAGGTCTGGAGTGGAGTGAGGAACTGACGCTTCCTTTGTTCGCGCCATCATCCCCCCGATGTGGCCTTTTGAAGGACCTTCCCCGCCAAAGGAAGGTCCTTTGTTTTGGGACTGCCCCCAACGGGATTGCCAGCCAGTGCCCCGATACTTCACCTCCGCCGTCTCTCTGGTATAATCGAGACTGATGCGGCGTGCTCGGCCGAAGCACGCCAGAGCCCCTATCGAGCGGCGCAGGGAGACTGCGCAGCCCAACCAGGGAGGTCTCGCCAATGCGTCTCGCCCAATATCTGCTGTGCTTCCTGATCATGTCGTGGGGGGTCAGCGCCACTGCGGTGGCCGAGTCCGGGGACATCTCCGGCGTGATCGACCATTTCGTCACCAAGCACTTTCCCGACGCTCAGAGTCACTTTTGGGTCGTGAATGACACGGAGTGGGGAGCCGAAGACGAGGTGGTCGTTGATCTCAACACGATCGTCAGTTGGCGCGACGAGCGGGG
>JBFKNO010000223.1:0-5038 GCA_041629275.1 Nitrospiraceae bacterium | reverse complement strand
GCCGACGCTGCGGCGCCCGGCGGGACCATCTTCGAGTACGGCGCCCTGTCTCCGGAACCGACGCTGTTTCCGCTCTTTTCCGCGCTGGCGAAAGGCCTCAGCGTTCGGGGCTACACGTTATTCGAGATCGTGAAAGTCCCCGAGATGCTCGCCCGGGGCAAGCAATACATCACCGACGGCCTCCGGTCCGGGGTCTTGAAGCCGATCATCGACCGCACCTTTCCCCTGAAGGACATCGCGGACGCCCATCGCTACATGGAGTCCAACCAGCAGAAGGGCAAGATCGTCGTGACGGTGTGAAAAATCCGAGACCTCCTACTCGATCTCCGCCGCCGGCAACGGCCTCGTCGGCCGCGCAAATACGGAGCTCGCCTCGTCCCAGCGAAGAGCTGTACTGAATCTAGGAGCCCGTGCGAAGGCAGCTCATCAGACGGTGCCGGGACATCAATAAGGCGATTCTTGCAGTCTTCTGTTACCGTTCCTCAAAGGTTTTGAACCTCTGAGATTTAAAACACCACTCCCATCGAACCCAGCCTGGCTGTGACCACCTCGTCCATACTGGCGCTACCCCATACCGGATCCCGACCCATCGTGAACGGGCTCGAGAAGGAGTTCAAGCGCGCCATGGCCTGCTGAATGGCGGGCATGCTGAGCGTCACCTGGACTGCCCCATCGAGCTGTGTGGCCATGGGCTCCCCGATCAGGCCGCGGATGAAGAGATTGACCTGTGCAAGGTCCATCGGCAAGGCCAACAGAGGTGCGCCCGTATCTCGCTGGTGTTGCTCAGACACCCGCTGGACGAGCATGTGAGCCAGATAGGCATCGTCCATCAAGCCGACCAATCCCAGATGATCCGGTATGAAGTCCACCGGGGTCAGAAAATATTGCTCGGCTGTGGACAGAATCTGAGACACGCTGGCTCCAACTCCCTCCTTTTGAGCAGCTTCGTGCAACGCCTCGAGCAGGGCAGGCGCGTGCTCGATGTACTGCCCTATGAACGCCACGGCGTTGTGGATGTCTGAAGAGGCCGGCTGAACCCCTCGCTGTTGGGCCAACTGGCGCAGAAGCGACGCCAGGGTGCCGGTCTTCTGCTCGTGGGAAATAGCCGAAGCAATTTGATTTCGAATCTGTTGTGTTTGCATAGCATACCCCCTTGGTTTCCTAGCGTAAGGTTACGAAGTCTGTCTGACCCCCACTCAGCCTCAAGGCCGTCAGGCGAGTGTTAGCGTGCACCTTCTCACGACTAGGCCCGAGTGACAGTGATGCAGATCACACCGGTGGACATCCCTGGAATACGACAGTCGTAGAGGTGGCAGCGCATTGATCTCGGGAAGCACAGGCACTTCGCCATTTAGAATGAGACCAGGGTGAGCGGAGAATCTTGCTCTACTGCGCAGATGGCTGGGCCAATACAAGGCCGCCCACTGGGCCCTCGCTTGTGTGAACTGCTTCACAGCCCTACACCGCTGCTTTCAGTTAAAAGAGTTTGAGAGCGCATTGTCAAACTCACGGCAGAGAAGAGCACGATAATCCTCGCTGAAAGCTTTGCTCCTCGATGTGATCAGATGAGTATTCCCTCCAAAACAAAGCACCTAACGTTACCCAGCTTTCCACGGGAGGATAGACGATGTTTTTTAAGGGTCCCATTCCGACTGACAATCTTTACAAGTTTCTGGCGATTTTTGGATTAGTCATCATCGGCATCACGCTGGTCAACTTGACGTTTCTCGCTGACGATTTGGAGTCACTCGTTACCGCCCTTGCAAGTCTCGACAGCCTAGACAGGTTGACGTCAAACAAATTCTTCAGGGATGCATTGGGTACTGAAGGGCTCAACAACCCTATTCCGTTTACAATTTTCACTAAGTTCACGGTACTCATCGGGAAGGCTGTCATCAACCTCATTTTCCTTACTATCGGGACCGTTTCCAGTGCATCTGGATTTGGTTTGTGGTTCTTCCGGAGACAGATATTGGAAGACCAGCTCCTTATGTCCGACCTTGAGCTCAAAGTAAACGATGTAAAAAGAAGTGATGCAGAATTTCAAATATTTGCCCTAGAAGCGAAAATCAGGGACTGGGAGCTATCCAAAAGAATGGAAGAGCTTGGAATAGAAACAGACAACGCAGAGGCATCAGAGGAAGACGACTCATAGCTAGGCAGCAAGCCCCTTCAGCTTCCCCCGCCCTTGGCATGGCGTGACACCACGTTGTGGAGGCAACCCCGTGTAATAGGTAGTAATCGACTGTCTAAGTGGAAAGGAGAGTCGAGGGTGCAAGGCGTCGCCGCGCCATTAGGCTTTCGCATTTGCAAGGACCAGACGATGGCAGCCTCACCTTTAACGGAGCAGTATGTTCACCAGCTTGTCTAGCTCAGAGCTCGTTGCTGTCTCATAGGGATAGACACGAAGCTTGGCGATCATTGGGAAGAGGCGCTTGACTGTCTCTCCTTGCCCGACCATCAGGGTCGGACGGCCGAGCGTATGCGTGATCCCCAGCTCCAGGGCCACATTTGCGTTGAAATCGGTCAGGTCGACGAGGACATGGGTCGCCTGGTTGATCTCCGTCCAGATCGAGCGGATCACATCGGGGTCTGCGACCCGATCGCCACGCACGTATCGGCCCCCCTTGGCCGAGCACGCTGCCTCGACCCGTGCGGCGGCATCATCAGCCCAATCTGGCTGGAAGGGCATCACGTGGAAGAGGCGGCTCGTGTCCGGCTCCGGATACACAGGAGGCCATACGGGATGGATCAACCTCGGTGCATCACGACCGAGAAAATTGACCAAGGTCTTGAGCGTTGCATTCACCGACACCGGGTCTGGACCTTGCTCCGGGTCCCGGTCCGGGTCCGCTTGCAGCCGTTGCAGCTGCTTCAGAGTCTGATCCACAGAGGTATTGCTATGAGGTATCGGATACAGACGGAGGGCGTGCTTCATGGTCTCGGCGACGCCACCCGATCGAGGTCGCGGCATCGTCCACACGAGCGCTCGATCGATAGCCTCGGATATCGCCGCCGCGTCGTCAGCGGTCCCTGACAACAAGACCGGGTCCACATCCACGTCAAACGGGATTGCTTGATTTTCTTGCGCCAGCACCACCACGGGTCTGCCCAAGGTGAGGGCAATCCCCAGCTCATAGGCGACAGCGGCACGGTCGCGGCCTTCGGGCGCGCTGAGGTCAAATACTGTGACGTTCGCTGCTTGTAGCTGCCGCCACCGCGCGGCCGCGATGCCCTCTCCTTTCGGCATGCTCATCAGCGCGAGCCCTAACTGCCGGCAGACCTTTCCAACCTGCTGGCCAACCTTGGCCGAACCCGAGAAGAGAACCGCATTCGTGTCAACCTTCGACCTGGCGCTGGGCCAGATCGGGCAGGCAAGGAGCGGATGATGGCGCGCGGCGAAGTGCCTGACCTCCTCCGCGAGCGGGCGAATCGCCTCTTTCTCGATCACGGTGGCCCGGGCGTTGTCGCCCCCCGCCTCGTAGATCCTCTTATCGACCTTGGTCGCCTGGACATTCAGATCAAAGGCCTGCTTGCTCTCCCCCTGACTCTTGCCCGGCCGATTGACTTCCTCGAGGAGGAAGAGGCGCATCACCCACCACAGCTCCACGAGATCAGCCGCCCGGGACCCTTCGGGCGGACGCGGGATTCCGTGGCTCGGGTAGTGCAGGTTCGCGAACTGGGCTTCGGTCTTCTCGCGCATCTGTTGAAGCCGTGTCATCATCGACTGGATGTCATCCCCCCCGGAGCCCAATGACCTGCCGTACTCATCCAACAGGTTCGCCAAGGTCGAGGCTCGATCCTGTGTCACGCGATTGGCCTTTGCTTCCTGAGATAGTTTATCCCGCAGCATCTGCATGATCTTGCGTTCCTGCGGGTCCGTCGGCCCGTCGCCACCGCGCATCAGAGACATGACTTCTTCCATTTGCTCCTTGAGCTTCTCATACTTCGCGCCTTGTCTGGCCGAATCAGGAAGCTCGTTCACGAGCCCCTGAACCGCCGTGAAAAGGCCCGTGACGCCTCCGTGCCGCTCGCGGACCTCCTGCATCTTTGGAGCAATGTCAGTGATATTGGCGCCCGCCGCCAATTGCGCTTCGAGTTTTTGCATTTCTGCGCGGTCGCGCTCCACCGTCTTCGCCACCGGCGCGATTTTGAGAAGGCTTCTTGTCGAAGACAACGCCTCGTCGACCGAGGGCAAGTGCTGTGGCGACTGCTCGGCGAAGACCTTCCGAGCGGCCACAAATCTTCGTTCCGCCTCCCGGAGCTGCTCGGCATCGTTTGGGTCTATTTGTCTGAGTGTATTGCCGAAATTGAAGTCGAGCTTCGCCCGCTCGAGGGGATCACCGTGCCCCTCGAGCAGCGTTTCCGCCATCTGATACGCATCGCTCGCTCTCGTCAGGATGTTCTTCCCCAAGGCCGGGGCGAGGTCGGAATAGACGCTTCCCAGGTAACGATAGGTCCGGCTCTGCTCCACGGGGTCGACGCCTTTCACCTTCATATCGCCGGCGATCGCCAGGAGCTCCCTTGCAGCCGACTCCATGGCCTGTACATACTCCTGCCCCTTGCGCTCTGGCCACGCCTTGTCCAGTGCGCGGTCTGCGCGATTCATGGCCTCCTCACGTCGGGCTACCAGGTTAGATCCTGCATTGGCCATGACGTTCCCCCTTGATTTGCTGGACATCCGCAGGGGTTGCCGCGAGTGCCCTCAAAACTGTGGCCGCCGCCTGAGCATGCCCCTTGCGCTGGGGACTCAGCCCGAACCAGGCGTATCCCTGCGCTTTGCCTTCCGGTCTAATTAGGAGGACGGCGTCCAGTCGATCCCCGCCGAGGCGGCCATGCCCGATAAATCAGCCATGCGCGTCTCGTAGCGCTGCCGGCTGAGCGCGTTCATCTGGGCCATCTGGTTCTGTGCCTGCATGAGCATCGTTTGGATCCGAAGCTGCTGCTCGGGCGACATATTCTTGAGCCCGGCCCCGCTCCCACCGCGTCCGCTGGATGCCCCCGCTGACGCCCGCAGCATCTGGTCCAACTGTGCGAG
>JBFKNO010000222.1:0-5051 GCA_041629275.1 Nitrospiraceae bacterium | reverse complement strand
CGGGGCGACGTCCGCGAAGGATGTCGGGCTGGTGATGAAGGCGGTCATGGGACGCTTGGCCGGCCAACCCATTGATGGAAAGCGCGTCAACGAGCTCGTTCGTGCAAGACTGCGGTGATCCGATGGCTCCGAAACGCCGCCACGCGATCAGTCCCCGGCCGGGTCCGGACAGGATGCGGCCTGCGCCCATAAACCGTATAGTTCTGGCCTTTCAAAAGTCGACCTGGTACGCTTTTTCGCGTCTATAACCGCGAGCTGGCGCCCTGGCATGAGCATTCTGATCGTCGATGACTCACCCGATGACCGCCTGCTGCTCCAGTCGATTCTGGAGTCGACGGGATACGGTGAGGTGTACGTGGCGGATTCGGCGCGCAGCGCCTTTCAGCTCCTGGGCATGGACGGGTCCGGCTCGCGCCCGGTCTCCGTCGATCTGATCTTGATGGACATCATGATGCCGGAGATGGATGGCATCGAGGCGGTCCGGCAGATCAAGTCGGTGGATCAATTTCGCGAGAGTCCGATCATCATGGTGACGGCCAAGTCGGACCCCGTGGATCTCCAGCTGGCCTTCGCCGCCGGCGCCATGGACTTCATCTGCAAGCCCCTCAACAAGGTCGAGCTCCTCACGCGCGTGCGGTCCGTCCTCCGCCTCGTCCACGAGATCAATCGGAGGAAAGCGCGCGAAACCGAGCTGCTCGAGGTCATGCGACAGCTCGAGGAAGCCAACCACATGCTGCTCAGGCTCTCGCGCCTGGACGGCCTCACCGGGGTCACCAACCGACGGCAGTTCGACGACTACCTCGACCAGGAGTGGCGCCGCGCGCTTCGTGAGAACACACCGCTGTCACTCGTCATGCTGGATATTGACGGCTTCAAGGACTACAACGACGCGCATGGACACCAAGCGGGAGATGAGTGTCTCAAGCAGGTGGCCGGTACGATCTCTCGGGCACTCAACCGGCCAGGCGACCTCGTCGCGCGGTACGGGGGCGATGAATTCGTCATGATTCTGCCGGGCACGCCGGCGGAAGGCGCCCTGCGCGTGGCGGAGACCATGCGCGAGAAAGTGCAGTCGCTCGGGCTGTCCCGCTCGAACGGCAGCTTGAAGGAGTGCGTCACGATCAGCCTGGGCGTGGCGACCTACTACCCAACCCGCGATACCTCTCCGTCGGTCCTGGTCGCGGCCGCGGATCAAGCGCTCTACCAGGCCAAGCAAAGCGGTCGAAACCGCGTGGCCCAGTCGCAACCCCAGCCATCTTAGCCTGTCAACACGACCGGACCTCGTTTTCATGGTGTGATGCCGGAGCGCGGGTGCACGGCGAGCCTTCCTGGCGGAACAGAGCACGGTGAGCCACACGACCGCTGGGATCGCAGGGGCTTGCGACCGCATCGAGTCCCGAGGCAGCCATGGCTGAGTCAGGATGAGCGCGCAGCATTCTCAAGACCACACCGCCTTTCCCGGGGACAACCCCGACACGCGAGGCACTCCGGTCCCTCCCGGGACGATTCTCGCTAGCCTCGCGGGGGACCTCCTGACGCGGTCGGTTGACCCCGTCGTGGTTCTCACCCGTGACGGTCGGGTGTCCGACGCCAATCCCGCCGCCGTTCGCCTGCTCGACCACGCCATCGAAGACATCCTCGGGCAGCCTCTGTTCGAGGTTGGTATCGAGTGCGACGCCGCCCGCTGGACGGAGCTCTTCACGTCCCTGAAAACCAAGGGCTCGTTCTGCCTGAGATCGTCCTGCCGCGTTCAGCGAGGGGTGCTGATTCCCGTCGACATCACCCTCATCTATGTGGGAACCCAAGGCGGCGAGATGGCCTGCGCAATCCTGCGCGACGTCTCCGAGTCCGAGCGTCTGCGCGAGGAGCTGCACAAATCGAAGGAGGCCGCGGAGGTGTCGGGCCGGGCGAAGACCGCCTTTCTCGCCAGCCTGAGCCATGAGATTCGCACGCCCATGAATACCGTGCTGGGCCTCGCCGAGCTGCTCTGGGAGACCCCGCTCAGCCCCGACCAGCGGAAGTACGTTCGCATGCTGAGACGGGCCGGCAGCACCCTCGTCACCCTGCTCAACGACATCCAGGACCTCTCCAAAGTGGAAGCGGGCCGATTCCAGCTCGAGAGCGAGGAGTTCATGCTCGATGAGCTCCTGGACAAAACCATCGAGATCATGACCATGCGGGCCAACGAGAAGGGGTTGGACCTGGCCGCCTACATCACGCCCAACGTGCCCTGCCATCTCGTCGGAGATCCCAATCGCCTGCAGCAGATCCTCGTCAACTTGATCAGCAACGCCATCAAATTCACCGAGCGTGGTGAAGTGGTCTTGCGTGTCGAACGGGAGCCCGACGCGCAGGCACCGGGCCTCCTCCGCTTCTCCGTCGCCGACACGGGGATCGGCGTCCCGGAAGGGGAACAAGAGGCGGTCTTCGAAAGCTTCGCGCAAGTGCACGACTCGGCGCGATCCAAGGGCAGCGGGCTGGGTCTGGCGATCGTCAAGCAGCTCGTCATGCTGATGAAGGGCCGGATCTGGCTGGAGAGCACCGTCGGGAGAGGGAGCACCTTTTACTTCACGGTTCCGCTCGCGCCGCAATCGCACCCCCAGCCTCAGGGGCTTCCCGCGCCACCGGAGTTCAGGGGGCTCAGGGTCTTGATCGCGGATGCCAATCCGACCCATCGGCTGATCGTCAAAGATCCGCTCGTCGGCTGGGGAGCCACGGTGACGGAGGTCGGCACGGCCGGCGAGCTGATGGCCGAGCTCCACCGGGCGGCGGCAGAGCACCGGCCCTATCAGGTGCTGCTGCTCGATCGACGCCTCCCCGATCTTGACAGCTTCAAGATCGCCGAATCGATTCGAAGCGATGCGAGCCTTCAGCGCCTGGCCATGATCATTCTCACATCGGAAACCTGGGCCGACGACATCGCACGAACCTATGACCTTGGTATGGGGGGATACCTCGTCAAGCCGATTCGCCGACTCGACCTGATTCAAGCCATCACGATCGCTTTGGGCAAGGCGAAAGGGCTGGACGCCGCGGCCACGGTGCCGCAGGGACTGTCTGGGCCCGCGCAGCGACCGATGCGCATCCTGTTGGTGGATGATTCTCCCGACAACCGGTTCTTGATCACGTCCTTTTTGGAGAACCCCTCCTACGAGGTGGAGACGGCAGAAAACGGCGAGGTCGGCGTCGAGAAATTCCGGCACGGCACGTTCGATCTCGTGCTCATGGATCTGCAAATGCCGGTGATGGACGGCAGTGCGGCGACACACGCGATTCGGCAGTGGGAACAAGACCGTGGGACCGGACAGGCGACGCCGATCATCGCCCTGACGGCATCGGGAGTCACGAGCGACCAGCTCAGCATCCTGACGGACGGGTGGACGGCGCACCTCTCGAAACCGATCACCAAGAAAACCCTGATACGCATGGTCGAAACGCACCGACCCCAAGGAACGCGATGAGCCCGTCGGACCACACCGATGACCTTGGATCTGCCAAACCGATTCGCGTCGCCGTTCCCGACTACGTGTACCCCTTGATCCCCACCTTTCTGGGCAACCGCCGTGCCGACATCGCCACCATCCGGGCTGCCCTGACGCGCCAGGACTACGGCACCATCCGGCTGCTCGGGCACCGCATGAAAGGGGACGGCGGGAGTTATGGTCTCGATCGGATCACGGAGATCGGCGCGGATCTGGAGACGGCTGCAATGGTACCGGATCTGGCAGCCATGCACCGGTCACTCGAGGATCTCGAGGACTTCGTCGCCCGACTCGAAGTCACCAAGCAAGAGCCATAAGCGATTGCTCCCCTCCCCACCCCTGTCCCCCTCTCGAGCATCGACGCCCGCTCCCGTGTTAGAGTTTCCGTACACTTCGTGCCCACTCGGAGGTCGAGATGAAAACAGCGGGCCTGATGCTCTCTTGCGTTCTCCTGATGGCCGCCCCCCTCGCCACAGCGGCGGAGACCCGGTGGGTGCTGTGGGTCAAGCATGTGCCCCACGGCAGCCGCGGATATTGGGATGTCTGGGGAACGTACTCGTCCCGGAAGCAATGCGAGGGGGCGCGCTATCGGCTTGTTTACGACAGGTTGCTCCGTGACACCTTGAAGGCTGAGGTGCACAAGACCGACGAGCAGCTCCAGGAGGAAGCGCGGGAGGTCCTGGCAAGCGATATCCGGCATCGATGCCTTCCTAACACCGAGGATCCGAGAACGGGGGAGCCGTGATCGCGCGTCCTGTACGCCACATCTCTCAAGCCGGGACCGGGGGCATCGTGCTGATCGTGCTCACGCTCGCGTGGGCCCTGGGCTCTGGATGGACGGACGCCGCGGACGTGGCGCGGATCCGAGCCTTGGCAGAACAAGGCGATGCAAACGCGCAGTGGGCCCTCGCGACGCTCTACTTCTCGGGCGACGCCGTTCCCCGGGATTACGAAGAGGCGTACCGGTGGTTTCGCGCCGCGGCGGACCAGGGCCACGGCCTGGCCCAGCGAAGCCTGGGCACGATGTACCGCGAGGGGATCGGTGTCCCGCAGGATGACGTGCAGGCCTATGTCTGGTACTCGCTGGGGGCGATGCAGGGGAGCGCGAGGGCCCGCTTGGCCCGTGACGAGATGGCCAAGTCCCTCACACCCGAGCAGCTCGCGGAGGGCGAGAGGCGAGTACTGGCCTGGAGGCCGACGAATTATGAGGTCAGTACGGACTGATCGGACGGTTTGACGAGGCCCTGGACCTTCCTCCGGCGCGGAACCATGGAGAAGTGACTAACCGAGTTATCCTGAACCCCCTCCGTCGCCGGCGCGGGCCTGAAGCTTCCCCCGCAGGCTCCTACAAGGGGCCTGGCCCCCAGCGACACCTGGTCATGTTCGTCGTTTACTCAATTGTGCCAAGCGTTTCAGGTCGCCGGTGATCAAGGCTTCCTTCTTCGCGTGGGTCCAGTGTTTGAGTTGCTGTTCGCGGCGGCGAGCAGAGTCGCTTGTCGGATGAACCTCCGACCACAGAATCCGCAGCACGCCGATCCGTTGGGTGAATTGGCCTCCCAGGCCTCTTCG
>JBFKNO010000221.1:0-5056 GCA_041629275.1 Nitrospiraceae bacterium | reverse complement strand
GATCTGGGTTTCAGGTCGAGCACAAGGCTGTGGTGAATCTCGTCACCGACGCCGACCGCCAGTCGGAGCAGGCGATTGTCGGCGAGCTCGGCCGGGCCTTTCCGGGCCATGAGACCCTCGCAGAGGAGCGGGGTCTCTCGAGCACGACCCGCTCCCCTTATCGGTGGGTGATCGATCCGCTCGACGGGACGACGAACTTCGCGCATGGCTTTCCCGCCTACTGCGTCTCGATCGGACTGGAATACCATGGGATCCTGATCCTTGGCATCGTGCTCGACCCGACGCGCAACGAGTGCTTCGTCGCCGAGCGAGGCCGGGGAGCCACCCTCAACGATCGGCCAATCCGCGTCTCCGGGACCGGCGCGCTCACGGACGCGCTGCTGGTCACGGGATTCGCCTATGACATCCGTGAAAGCCCGGAGAACAACCTCGACCATTTCGCACGCTTTTCCCTTCGGGCCCAGGGGGTCCGGCGGATGGGCGCCGCGGCGCTCGACCTCTGCTACGTCGCCTGCGGGCGGTTCGACGGATACTGGGAGCTGAAGCTCAAGCCCTGGGACATGGCGGCCGGGGTCGTCATCCTGGAGGAGGCGGGCGGACGTGTGACCGACTTTCGAGGAGGGGCGTTCTCGATCTACAGCAGGGAGATCGTGGCCAGCAACGGCCCGATCCACGAGGAGATGCTGAAGGTGCTCAGCGCTCGTTAATAGAGCATCTCCAACCGTCCTGTTGCCCGCGCGAGATTGATCCTCGAGGCGTTGAAGTTGGAGAGCGCGTCCACGACGTTGTCCCGCGCGCGGGCCACCGAGGCCTGCGCGTTCGTCACCTCGACATTGCTCGCCACGCCGACCGTGAATCGCTCCCGGGCGAGGTCCAGCTCGCGCAGCGACAGCCTGAGCCCCTCGCGGGCGACGAGCACTTGCTGACGGGTCGACTGCAGCGTCAGCAGGGCGTCCCTCACTTCCAGCGTGATCTGGTTGGCCACATCCTTGGCCCGAATCTGCTCCTGACGCACCACACTTCGCCCCTGCGAGATACGCCCCTCCCGTGAGCCGCCGTCGAACACCGGGATCGTCAACATGAGCGTGCTCGACCAGGTTTCGAAGGTTCCGTCGATCTTGCTGCCGGTATGTCCCCAATCACCGTTGAACGAGAAGGACGGCACGCGCTCGCTCGCCACGGAGCTCAGCGACAGCGCCGCCAGCCGCTCTCGACGATTCTGCGCCTTGAGCTCGGCGCGGTTGGCGCGCGCGACCTCGAGCGCCTCCCTTGTGGACTGCCTCGGGGGCTCGACCAGCTTCAATTCATCGGTGAGCACCAACCGCACATTGAAGTCGATCCCCAAGGCGCGGATCAAATTGAGCTTGGCGCGCTCCCGCTCGTTCTCCGCCACCAGTAGTCGCTGTTTCTCGTTCTCCAGCTGGACTTGCTCGCGGGTCACGTCCAGACCGGTGGCCAGGCCGGCGGCCTTGCGATCCTCGGCCAAGCGGAGAAGCTCCTTGTTCAGGGTGATGTTCGCCCGGACGGCCGCGACCGCCGCCTCGGCCCTCAGAGCCTCCACGTAGAGCAAGCCGACCGTCGCCATTGCGTCACGGCGCGTGACCTCGGCGTCCAGCTCCGCGACCTCGATCCCAGTCCTGGCGGCACGCCACTTTTGGATCAAGCTCAGGCTGAACAAGTTCTGCGTCAGCACCCCCCGGTAATCGAAAAAATTGAATGGGCCCGTGACGCCCCCGCTCACGCCCAGCGAGCCGAGGAAGAACGTGCGCCTGTTCCAGCTCATTCGCCCCGAGACATTGGGCAGCAGCGCGCTCAGCTCCGATTGACTGCTCCCGCGCGCTTCCATGACGCGCTCCCTGAGCACGCGCACGGTCGGGTTGTTGTCGACCGCTGCCTCGATGGCGTCCCGGAGGCTGAGCCGCAACTCCGGCGCCTCTTCCACGGCTGTGGCGCGCTCGAATGCCCCCGAAGCCAGGACCACGCACGCTGCTGCCAAGACGGCCCATTTCATTGTTTTCATCGTTGCTCCTCTGCTCCGCTTGTGCCCGTGAGACGGCGTGGGCAAGCCTGCGCTCATTGAGAGTTGACCGGATCGTGGAACCGAAGGCCGTCAGCCCTTGCCGACGCCGGTTGGGACAGGCTCTTCTCGCTGTACGATCCGCTCTGCCGGTTTCCGGCGAGCATCCATGACCAGACTGAAGAGTGCGGGGACGACCACGAGCGTGAAGACGGTCGAGACGGCCAGCCCCCCGAGCACGACACTTCCGATGCCCCGGTACAGCTCGGAGCCCGGACCCGAAGCAAGGACCAGCGGCAGGAGGCCGAACATCGTCGTCAGGGCGCTCATGAGAATGGGGCGGACGCGCGTGCGCACCGCTTCGCTGATGGCCAGGCGGGCAGGCATGGCCTGGCCCCCGTCGTCCATCTCCGCCTCGTGGGCGGTGCGGCGCACCTTCATGAAATTCAGCGATTGATGGACGATCAGGATGGCGTTGTTGACGACCACACCGATGAGGATGATGAACCCGAGCATCGTCAGCACGTCCAGCGGCTGGTACGCGATGAAGGTGTTGACCAGGCGCAGGCCGAGGAAGCCGCCGACCGCCGCCAGCGGCACGGTGAAGATGATGACGAAGGGGTACAGGAAGCTCTCAAAGAGGGCCGCCATGAGCAGGAACGTAATGATGAGGGCGAGGAGCAGATTGCCCTTGAGCGCATTGTAGGTCAGCGTCAGATCGTCGGCCGTGCCGGCCAGCCTGATGTTATAGAGTCGGCCCATGGTGCCGCCCTGTTTCAGCGGCGCGATGATGTTCTCCTCGATGTTGTTCATCGCGTCCTCGAGCGGCACCTCCAGGGGCGGAATGACGCGAATCACGATCGCGCGCTCCCGCTCGATGTGATTGACCTGCTCGGGCCCGGCCACGAGGGTGACATCGGCAATCGCTCCGACGGTGGTCAGGCGCCCGCCCGGCGTGTAGATCGGCATGTTCTCCAGATCCTGCGTGCGTGCCGTCCCGCCGTCCTGTCCGCGCACCGTGAGATCGATTTCGTCCCCCTCGAACTGGAAATCGCTCGCCTTGGCGCCGTCCACGAGGGCGTCGATCGTGAAGCCCAGATCTCGATTGGTCAGCTGCACATCCGCCGAACGGCCGCGTCTGATCTTCACCTGCAGCTCGGGGCTCCCCAGGTCGAGGCTCGGCATGGGCCGGACCTGCGCGCCGGGGATGAGGCTCCTCGTTTGACCGAAGATCTGCTTGCCCAGGCCGATCAGCGTCTCGATCTCCGGCCCCGTGACCTCGATATCGATGCTCCGGCCTTCCCCAAGCCCTCGCTCGAAGAGCCCGCGCTGGGTGACGATGCTGATCACCCCGGGGAGGTCCGCCGTGGCCCGGTACAGCACCGGGAACAGCGCCCTCACCGCTTCGGGATCCTTGGTGCGGGCACCCATGAAGATGGTCCGGCCTCTCGCCACATAGAAAAAGTTCTCGATCGCGGGACCATCCAGCGCCGCTTCCTCGGGCGAGCGCAAGTTCGCTTCCCAATGGGGTCTCAGGTGGCCCTCGATCGTCGTGGCCAGCGCGGTGAGCTGAGCGATGCTGTACCCCGGGGGCGGCAGCAGGATGCCGATGAGCAGATTGCGATTCCCCTCCGGCAGGTATTCGGCCTTGGGGAGCATCGCCCAGCTCAGCAGGATCGCCAGGCCGGTGAAGCCGGCCACGACCGCCAGTCGCCGGAAAGTGCTCCCGCAAAGCCAGTAGATGAAGTCCCCCACGCCGGTGGCGGAGACCCCCCGCCGCTTCAGCGCATCCACCTGACGATCGAGCCAGGTGCCCGGCGACCCGGCCTGCCCGAGCCGGTCGCCGTTGTCCTCGCTCCGTTCGGCCACAGTCTTGAGCACCCTCGCCGACAAGGCCGGGATCACCGTGACCGAGGTGACCAGGCTGAGCCCGACGCCGGCCGCGATGGCGATCGCGATGTCACGGAAGAGCTGACCGGCCTGCTCCTCGATGAAGATGATCGGGACGAAGACCGCGATGGTGGTCAAGGTGCTGGCCAGGACGGCGCCCCAGACCTCCACGGTGCCATCGTAGGCGGCGCGAAGCAGGCCTTTTCCCTCCTGGCGATGGCGATAAATATTTTCGAGCACCACGATCGAGTTGTCGACCAGCATGCCGGCCGCGAAGGTCATGCCGGCCAGACTCACGACGTTGAGGTTGCGGCCGAGAACCCAGAGCATGATGAAGGTGCCCGTGATGCTGATCGGGATCGCCAGCCCGATGACCAGGGTGCTGCTGCCGGTGCGCAGGAAGAGAAACAGGACGGCGACCGCCAGGAGGCTCCCGATGATAAGGTTCTGGCGGACCAACGAGAGCGAGCTGTAGACGTAGTCCGTCTCGTCATAGACCTGGTACAGCTTGAATCCCAAGGGATTCAAGATGCTCTCGTTCAGATCCTCCACGCCCTGACGCAGGCCGCGCATGGCATCGAGGACATTGGCGCCGGTCTCCCGGACGGCGTTGACCGCGATGGCGGTCTGACCCATCTCGCGGACGACGTGGCTCGGATCCTGATAATCCAGTCGAACGGTTGCGAGGTCTCCGACGTAGACGGGCTTGCCGTCCCGGACCGTTACGACGACATCCTCGACCTCCTGGGGAGACCGATATTCCCCGACGGTCCGGACCACGTAGCTCCGCTTGCCCTCGTCGAAGTCGCCCGCGCTGTAGTTCCGGTTCTCCGCGTCCAGCGACTGCGCCAACTGCACCATCGTGATCGACCGCGCCGCCAGCTTCGACGGGTCCACCACGACGCGGACCTCGCGCTCGCGTCCTCCGTAGACGTTCGAGGCCGCCACGCCCGGGACGCGCTCGAACCGGGGCTTGACCACATCCTCGACGAAATCCCGCATCGTCTCGATGTCGATCGCGTTGCCCTCCACCGGCTCGAAGATGAACCAGGCCATGGCCGACCCCTGGTTGTTCGCGCTCAGGATCACGGGCTCGTCCACCTCCGTCGGGTATTCCTTGACCTGGTTCAAGCGGTTGGAGACCTGGAG
>JBFKNO010000220.1:0-5099 GCA_041629275.1 Nitrospiraceae bacterium | reverse complement strand
CCCTCGGTCATCCTGAGCCGCTGGCGATAGACCCGTCCCCCCACCAATAGCCGAACCGTCAGCGCATCGGTTTTGGTGAGGGCGTAGCCCACCATGAGAGCCGCACCTTGCAAGTCGTGATCGTCCACTGACCCTGTGCTCCGGGAGAACAGTCCGGTACGGTTGTTTCCGGCAAAGTCGTCGTCTTGGAATTCTCCATTTCTGATCAGGCCATACGTGACCTCGCCGTCGAATGACCAGGTCCTTCCGGCAGCCTGGAGATCGACTCGCCCTACCACGCTCTCGATCTCCTCAAAATCGAGCTCCGAGAGGACATTGGGAACACCCCCCGATCCCGCGATGTTCCACTTCAAGGAATCGAATCCATACCCGACTCCCACACCCACCCTGAAGGCCAGCTCCTCGGCCCATGCAGCGGGATGGGGAACGAGCATCGCCGCGGCGAGCGCCATGACGAGGGTCCATTTACGCATGGTCGGTGTCACAATCTCGACCTCGGGACAATCGGCTAGAAATGCATCGCCAAACCGCCGACAAAGTGGTTGGCTCCCAAGGGAACCTCCAGATCAAAGCCGGTAAAGGAAAAGTCATGGGTCGCCTGCGTGCGCTTGTACTCTACAAAGAATCCGAGGTGGCGTGTGAGAAACCACTTGATCCCGGCCAGTCCTTGAAACACGGGGGCAGTGCTGTACCGCCAGGGACCACTCTCACGGCGCATGCGCGACAGGGACGCTCCACCGCCAATCCCGAAGTAGGGATACCATCGCCCGGAGGGAAACTCCTCGGACTCGAGGACGGGGTAGCGCCAGAGCAGATTGACCGCGAGAATATGCGATTGGATGTCGAACGGCATGGGAAAGATGACGGCACCCAGCGTGCCGCCTGAGGAGGTGCCGCTCGCGCTAGCCGTCTGGGCGGGCATTTCGACCGTAAATCTCGTGAAATCCAGCTCGAGACCGAAATCCAGCCGTGATAAGAAGCCGATATTGTTTTTCCAACTGGTCAGCTTTGCGCCGAACGTATACTCTTCATCCAGATCCACGCCCAACGCCGTTCCGTCAATGAACGGGATGGGTTGCTTGACGCCGATATCGGGTGGATCGATCAACGCCCGGCCGGCGAACAAGGAGAGCGACACATCCCGCTCATACCCGGTCTCCGCAAATGCGGCTGATGCCAATGGGAAGGCGACGAAGAGGGAGCAAAGCAACGCGATGGACTTGGCGGTCACGCGGAAACCTGTCGTGGAGTGAATTCCGAGCCCGACTCAGCCGGTGAGGCCCCCTGTACACAGCGGGGGAGAGCCCGTACAGTTGCCCTCCGGCAGGGACCCATCCATCGCTTGCAGGGTGTGGGAAGGAGAATGGAGGCTGTTCGCACCTGGCAACTCCGCTGGCGAGGCCTCGTTGATCACAGTGCTATGGTTAAGTATAGCTGCCTCCTTTAAAACTGAGTAAGTAGTGGAAATTACGTTCATTAATTGCTTTTCAACAGGGGTGCTTTCAGGGGCGCGGTGGGGCCCGGGCAAGGGGAGCCCGGGGCCGATGTCACAAGGAAGGTCCAGGGGCTTGTTAGTTGATTAAGGGGTGGCGGCCGCGGCGGCAGGTCGTAATGGCAGGGTGGTCTCCAGCCGGGTGCGGGTCTCCCGCAGCCTGACAGCGGTTCCGGTAATGGCCGCGACGATAATGCGGTCCTCCAGCTCCTCCCCGACCTGGGCAATGTAGATCTTATTGCCTTTGCCGAGGAAGGCCAGCGGTGTGCCGCCCTCCTCCGAGAACCCAAGGGCCCGAAATTGGGCCATCTGCTTGCGAGCCTGGGCCGCGGCGAGGTCCTCCGGCGAAGGAGGTGGCGGCGGTGACGCTGCCACCGGTTTGGGCGCGGGCAGTGGCGGTGATTTGACGACCGCCCTCTTTTTTTTCTTCGGCTTGGGGAATTTCAACGGAGCAAAAATATTCTTTGATGGAGTCTGAGGACCCGAGAGGGAAGCCGGCTCGGCGGAGAGCAGGGCGACCAGGGTCTGCGATTCCAGGTCACGGTCCGCCCTGACGCTCTGGCCGGAGACGTAGGTCAGGGGCTGGCGCCGGGGCTCTTGATCATCCATCACCCGCACAGCGAGCAAGCCCAGCCAACACAACAGCAGTGCTCCCAGCAGTTTCCATTTCGCCGATTGGGTCATGTGGAACCACCCGTCTCCGGATCCGTCTTGAGGAATGTCACGACACGGATGTTGAATTGAACGGCGCCGCGCCGCCGCGTCCTGGATTTCGGCGCACGCGTCGCGTCCAACTGTTCGATGACGAGATAGGGCTTCATCGTCTCCAGTTTGTGAATGAACCGGTAGATGTCCCGGTACTTGCCGGTCGCCTGGAATACGAGCGACGCCTTGGGGGGTAATCCATCCTTGGGCTTCTTATGAGAGTGAGTCATCCCGGGAAGGGACACACCCACGGCACGAGCGGATTTTGAGATCTCGATCGCGAGCGAGGCGAACGCCTGCTCCGCAGGGAGCGTCGCCCAGACCTGCTCGAGTCGCTGCTCCAGGTCACGCACACGCTCCTGCGTGATCCGATTCTGTTTGAGGACCACAGCCTGTCGCCGTGCGTCCTCATAGGCCCTCTCTGTCCGCCGGAGCTGCTCCTCCGCCGGGACGAGCACCAGCCAATGCAAGGCCACCGCGCCCCCGAGCGCCAGCACGCAGAGGCCCGTCAGCGTTCTCAGGGCCTGACCGGCGGGGCGCGGAACCGTGGGAAGCGTAAACCCATTCATGATCATAGTCCCGAGAGCTTCCTGGCGTAGCCGACGTTCAGCTCGAATTCCACCACGCGGTGCTTCCGGGGCTTGGCTGACCTGGCCGTGGCCCTGACTCCCCGCTTCGACCGTGGGGATCGAGCCTCCTCCTCCACTTCCTGGAAGCGATGGCTCATGATCCGCACCTTGTCAAAGGACTCATGGCGCTCCAGACTGTCCACCAGGCCGTTCAGGTCCGCAAGCGCGATCACGCGACCCTTGAGATTGACGGCCGACTCATTGAAATCGAGACGGACCGATTGGATGGACGTCCGCCCCGGGATCGCCGCTTCGAGATGATTCAACAGCAGCGTCCAGGAGAAGCTGCGCTTCTGGGCGAGCTGGTTGGCAAAATCCACGCGCCGGTAGACCTCGTCGATCTCCGCCTGCGATCGCGTGAGCCCGTCCTGGGCTAACTTGGCGGCGAAGCCCCGATTCATCGCCTGCGCGCGCATGACCGACGCGACACGGCGCGCCGTATCCTCCGTCAGCCGGCTGGCTTCCATCCAACACCAGCTGCCATATCCGATTGATGCCAGCAAGATCAGCACCATGGCGGTTTGGAGCAGACGTGCCATGGCGTAGCCGCGGGCGGCCAGATTGACGTGGAGCCGACGGATCGGGCCGCTAGGACCGCTGGCAAGTTTCATCACGTCGTCCCCCTGCTCATGCGGCGACCATTCCCGCCAGCGCAGGCAGACCAGAAACAGGGAATTCCTGCGCACGCGCCTTGTGATTCGCGAACGTTTCCCATCCCAGGTGGTGAACCTGAATGGACCGAAAACCCAAACGAAGCGCCCCGGGCAATGGCGGCTCAGGGGGAGCACTCGACGCCCCGGCCTCCTCAGGTGCCACGCCCATCGTGTCGACCAGCCAGACGCATTGGTCGGTTGGCTCGGCAGGCAGGGCCGCTTCGTTCACGAGGTCCTCATAATATTGCAGCGTTCCAAGCAGCTCGGTTGCGAGGTCGATGCGCGCGCCGCGGGTGTTTTTCAGTCGCACGAGTGCCGGGATCCCATCGTGCACGGCAAGAAAGGTCCAGCCGTCCGCGGAGCAATGCGCGAAATAGACCTCGCGACGCCGTGGCATCAGTGCCCGGCAAAGATCAAACAGGTCGAGGCTGCTGATGCCGATTGACAGGGGCAGCAGGCCGAGCCCCTCGCACGCCTGCTCATACTGCGCGAGGACGCCTCGCTGGATGCTGACCGCCAACACCCGCGTCTGGGCCACCGGCTTCGATTCGGACGGGGGAGTATGCCGCCGATCACCGAAGACGTGATAGGCGAGGTGTGTGTCTGCGCGCGGAAGGGCAAGCTCCTCGCGTAATCGCCAGCGAATCAGCGCCTCGCATTCACTGGAATTTCGCGGCAGGGTTTCAAACTCGAGGAGCGCCATCTGGGTCGCCTGATCCGGCAGGCTCAGCGCCACGGGCTGCCCACGCAACGGCGCCAGCACGTCGCGGATCAGCTCGGTCAAGGCGGTCGGATCCATGACATTGGCCGCGTTGTCGCTGGGCAGAATGAGTCCTGGAGGCAGGCGGGATTCCTGGATCCGTCGGATTCTCGGGCGTCGCGCCCCTCGGCCACGCCCCCCGCGCTCGACGAGCGTCACGGCGCGACTGCTGAACGCCAGGCCAAAGCGCGGAACGCGTATGGGCAGCAATGGCATCGGTGACGCCTACCCGGTAAAGGTGACCCGGTTCATCTCCCGCACCGTGGTCTCGCCGGTCAGCACCTTGTCGAGTCCCGCCTCGCGGAGGGTCAGCATCCCTTCAGCCATCGCGGCCCGCTTGACCTCCGAGATCGGGCGACGATCGAGAATGAGCTCCCGGATGTGGTCGGTCAGCGTCAGAAATTCCGTAATCGCGCTCCGCCCCCGGTAGCCCAGACCGTGACAGGCGAGGCAGCCGGCCCCCTGATAGACGGCCTGTCCGCACATCTGTTCGGGTTCCAGCCCGTATTCCTCGCACTGGGCCTCATCCAGCGTCGACGACACCTTGCAGGCGTCGCAGATTTTCCGCACCAGGCGCTGGGCCATGATGCAGTTCAGGGAGGACACGAAATTGTAGGGCTCGATCCCCATGTTGACGAACCGGCTGATCACGTCGAAGGCGTTGTTGGCGTGGACGGTGCTGAACACCAGGTGGCCGGTCAGCGCTGATTGAATGGCAATCTGCGCCGTCTCGGCGTCGCGGATCTCTCCGACCATGATCTTGTCCGGATCGTGCCGGAGGATCGAACGCAACCCCCGCGCGAAGGTCAGGCCCTTCTTTTCGTTGACGGGAATCTGCGTGATACCGCTCAGCTGGTACT
>JBFKNO010000219.1:0-5111 GCA_041629275.1 Nitrospiraceae bacterium | reverse complement strand
GCTGGCCGTCTGCTTTTCACCAAGACGAAACCATACAAGTCCCTGAGAGGAATTCAACATGGCGGATGACACTCTGTTTCTGACCTTGCCCGTCTTGCCTGTCAAACGCTCCGTGCTCTTCCCCGGCGTCATGTTACCGCTCACCATCGGGCGTGACCGCTCCGTTGCCGCGGTGGAAGCAGCCACAAAGACGGAAGACAAGACGATCCTCATCGTGGCGCAGCGCGACGCCGACAAGGAAAACCCAACGATCGACGACTTATACACTATCGGGACCAAGGCGCTCCTGAAGCAGGTCGGCCGGAGCGCCGAGGGCACGCTCCATGCGCTCGTGCAGGGGGTGGAGCGCCTCGTGCTGCTCAGGAGCGAGCAAACGGACCCATTCCTGATGGTGCGGGCCAGGCAGGTGCCTCCGCCCAGCGACTCGGGACCGGAGCTCGACGCGCTGCGGCGGGCAATCGTGGACCTCGTGGCGGGCTTGCCCCAGCTCATCCAGTCCCCCGGAATCAATGAAGCCGTGGCCGTCGTGGCCGCGGAGGAAGATCCCGTGATGCTGGCCTATCGCGTGGCGTCGTTCCTCAGCCTGACGGTCGCAGGGGAGCAGGAGCTCCTGGAGGCGCAGACGCGCGTCGACCTGCTGCAGCGGCTGTTCGCGGCGCTCTCGCGCGAGGTGCAGATTTTACAGTTGCGGAACAAGATCACCGGTGACGTGCAGGCCAAATTGAGCAAGACCCAGCGCGAGTACGTCTTGAGGGAGCAATTGAAAGCCATTCAAGAGGAGCTGAACGAAACGGACGACGACGCCAGCGAGATCGCGCAGCTCCACAAGCAGATCGATGAAGCGGGCCTTCCTGAATATGTGCGAAAGGAGGCGGAGCGCGAGCTCAAGCGTCTGGCGAAGATGCCGCCGGCATCCGGAGATTATCAGGTGATCCGCAGTTACCTGGAGCTGGTGCTGGAGCTCCCGTGGGACAAGGTGACGGACGACGTGCTCGACCTGCGCAACGTCCGGCAGGTTCTCGAAGAAGACCACTACGGCATTCAGGAGGTGAAAGAGCGCATCGTCGAGCAGCTCGCCATCTTGAAGCTGAATCCGAGCGCCAAGGCTCCCATTCTCTGCCTGGTCGGACCGCCCGGTGTCGGGAAAACGAGCCTGGGGCAGTCCATCGCCCGGGCGCTCGGACGAAAATTCGAGCGGTTCAGCCTGGGCGGCGTCCATGACGAAGCCGAGCTCAGGGGGCACCGGCGCACCTACGTCGGAGCCTTGCCCGGGGGCATCATTCAGGCCTTGAGACGGGCGGGGGTGAGCAATCCCGTGCTGATGTTGGACGAGGTCGACAAGATGGGCCGCGATTTCCGCGGGGATCCCGCGGCGGCCCTGTTGGAGATCCTCGACCCGGCCCAGAACCATACGTTCCGGGATCACTACCTGGATCTGCCCTTCGACCTCTCAAAGGTCCTCTTCATCACGACGGCCAACACGCTCGATCCGGTGTCACAACCGCTGATCGATCGGATGGAGGTGATCAGGCTGCCCGGCTACAGCGAGCAGGAAAAGTTGGAGATCGCGCGGCGCTACCTCTGGCCGCGGCGGCTGGAAGAGGCCGGGCTGGAGCCGCAACAGGTCGAGCTTGGTCGGGACATGATCAAGACCATCATCAGCCGCTACACGCGAGAGGCGGGCGTACGCCAGCTGGAACGCATGCTGGGACGCCTGACCCGCAAGATCGCGTTGCAGTTCGCCGAGCAGCCCCAGGGGCAGGCGCCGGAGCTGGTGCGCGTCACTACGGAGCGGCTCGCGGACTGGCTCGGCACGGAGCGATTCATGCCGGAGGAGGCCCGCAGGCAGCTCCCCGCCGGGGTTGCCACCGGTCTCGCGTGGACGCCGACCGGGGGAGACGTGTTGTTTGTCGAGACGAGCCTCCTGCCCGGGAGCCACGATTTGACCCTGACGGGTCAGCTCGGCGATGTCATGCAGGAGTCGGCGAGGGCGGCCCGCAGCTACCTCTGGGCTCATGCCGAGTCCATGGGGCTCGACATCTCGCGGTTCAGGCGCAATGGCGTCCATATCCATGTACCGTCGGGTGCGATCCCCAAGGACGGGCCCTCCGCAGGCGTCACGATGGCCACGGCGCTTGCCTCGGCCTACTTCGACAGACCCGTCCGCAGCGACACGGCCATGACGGGAGAGATCAGTTTGAGCGGCCTCGTGTTGCCGGTCGGAGGAATCAAGGAGAAGGTGCTGGCCGCCCATCGAGCCGGCATCAAGCGGGTCGTCCTCCCGAAAGCCAACGAGAAGGACCTCAAGGACGTGCCCGACGAGGTGCGGAACGAGGAGTCCTTCGTGCTCGTGGAATCCATCGAGGAGGCCCTGAAGGCCGCCTTCAAGAAGGGCGAGGACGAGGCGCCCATGCGCCGCTCCGGGGAGAGCGGACACGATGTCGAGGAGCCGCTGTCCGTCGCTCCCTGACCGCCCAGGCTTCTCGATCCATGCCTGATGCGCGCAGAGCCATGCCCCTCTGAAGGGGCGTGGCTCTGTGTTTCCACGCCTGCCTCACCACACAGTTGATCTTCCCGATACGCTCCGTCCATACTCGGCCTCCATTACCCCCGGAGGCCGCCCTGCATGTCGACCGAAGAACCGGCTCAGCTCAGCGGCGGACGGTTCGCCGTGCGCTATCACCTGACAGGCTCTGATCGGGAGGCCCGTCGCCGAGCGGAAATCCTCTGTCTCGACCAGACGGTCGAGCTGCCGGACACGCTCGTGCCTTCAGGCTTCATCCGAGACAAGGTGCTCGGGCGCGTGGAGGCGTTCCACGAGGTCGGACCAGGCAGATATGAGGCCGCCGTGAGCTTTGCGGAGGAATTGCTCGGGCCCGATCTGACGACCTTGCTGAATCTGATGTATGGGATATCCAGCCTGCGACCCGGAATCCGGGTGGTTGGGCTCGAGCTGCCGGATGACATCCTGCGTCGATGGCCGGGTCCCCGTTTCGGACGTGCCGGGTTGCGCGCTCTGTTGGAGGTGCCCGGAAGGCCCCTCGTCTGCGGCGTGCTGAAACCGCTCGGCCTCTCGGTCCGTGATCTGGCGGATCTTGCCTATGCCTATGCCCTGGGCGGGCTGGACGTGATCAAGGACGATCAAGGCCTTTTCGATCAGCCATTCTCTCCGTTCGGGGAGCGGGTCGGTCGTTGCGCCGAAGCCGTTGCGAGGGCAAGCGCCGAGACCGGCAAGCGGTGCCTGTATGTTGCGCATGTCTCTGGTCCCTCACGCGTCATGCACGAGCGGTGCCGGCAGGCGAAGCGGGCCGGCGCGGGCGGTCTCATGATTTGCCCGGGGCTGACGGGGTATGACGCTGTCCTGGAGATCGCATCCGGCGAGATGGAGCTTCCCCTCCTCACCCATCCTGATCTGCTCGGAACGTATGCGCTGCAGGAAGAGTCCGGTATCGCGCCGTCCGTGCTCTTTGGCCTGCTCCCGCGGCTCGCCGGCGCCGACGTGAGCATCTACCCGACTTATGACGGATCTTTCTCGATGACCCGTGAGGACTGCCGTCAGATCGCCGATGTAGCGCGACGGCCCTGGGGCCACCTGAAGCCCATGTTCCCGACCGGGGCAGGACGTGTCAGCCTGGACCGTGTGGGTGAGATCTGCTCGTTTTATGGTGGAGAGGTCGTCATCATCGCGGGGGGAGGGTTCCTGGGCTCCCGTGAAGACGTGGCGGCGACTTGCCGCGCATTCATGGAGCGGGTCGCGGGTTGGGGCTCCGAGGAGCGCTAGGGATCATATCCCAGGCGAACCGCGACTGGCACTCGGCGCCAACCATCCGACGAGGCAAGGGCGTGGCCACGCCGTGGGCACGGCGTAGGGGTGGAAACTTTCTTGATTTCGGGAAAGCAGTCGAGGAAAATGACCCAGCGATGTCTCGTTTGGTCCCGAATGCCACCTTTCTGATCCTTGCCTGCCTCTTTGCGCTTCCGGTATTCGCAGAAGCGCCGTTTCGCGCGATCGAAGCAGGCTGTGACCATGCCGCCCACGCCATCGATGTGCGGGTCCACGGCGTGCGCAGCGACCACGGGTATGTCACCTTCGCCCTTTACGGGGACAATCCCAATGACTTCCTCGTAAAGGGGAAGAAAATCTTCCAGCACCGCTTCTCGGCCAAGCCCGGCACCATGGCCTTCTGCATCCTGGTCCCCCAGTCGGGCACCTATGCCGCGGCGGCCTACCACGACGAGAACGGCAATACGAAGCTCGACAAGAACTGGATCGGCTACCCCGCCGAGGCCTTCGGCGTTTCGAACAATCCCAAAATGTTTCTGTTGCCACCCAGCCTCGACGAGGCGGCATTCCGGGTTGACGACCAGGGGGCCACGGTCGAGATTACGCTCCAATACTGATCGGAATGCGCTTCCCAAATGACTGCGATCGACTGCTCGACTATCCGCCGGACTTGAGGCGGCTCAACACGAATTCCGAAATGGCCTCACCGGCAATGCGGTTGCCCCTGGCATTCCAATGGGTATCCCGCAGGTGATACACGCGTTCTGTTTTGTTCGCCTCCCGGAGACGGGGTAACAGGTCCAGTATCGGTATACCTTGCTCCTCACAATAGGCCGTCAGGCGCTCCTGTGGATAGTCGCGCCGGTAGTGAGAAGGATTTTGCCGTGCAGACAAGATCTGCTCGAACAGGGCATCGTTCACCTGAAATTCGTCCGGAATCGCCACGACGAGCAGCTTGTCCCCCAGCCACTGGTGGAATCGCCCAAGGATGCTGAAGAAGTTCTCGTATTTCTCCTCGATAGAGCTACTGCGAGTGTTGACCATTTCGAAGCGTCGGCTTTCAACGCTGAGAAACGCCTCCTCAGAGAAAGTCGGAGGCTCTTTCTCAGGGGCGAGGATGTGCTCCGGAACCCCGTCCTCGTTCTCCTCAGGCTTCCCAATCTTCAAAACATTGCCGCCTTTGGGGACTTCTTCGTGGAACGTGAAGAGCCGCTGAGCCAACACCAGGATGCGCCAATGCTGAAACAGGTAGTGCTTGAACTTCTCGATCGTGCGCATGTCGTTGCTGACGAACACGCAAAGAATGACGTAGCGCGGGTTCGTGTGT
>JBFKNO010000218.1:0-5163 GCA_041629275.1 Nitrospiraceae bacterium | reverse complement strand
GTCGGGCCGGTCACGAGAATGAGTCCTTTCTCCCGGTCGCACAACGATCGGACGACCGGCGGCATGTTCATCGACTCCAGCGGAATGATCTTGTTGGGAATGGTCCGGAAGACGGCCCCCAATCCGCGCTGCTGGACAAACACGTTGACGCGGAAACGCGCCAGCTCACCCATCTCGAAGGAAAAGTCGCACTCGTGCGTTTCTTCGAAGCTCTTCCGCTGGCCGTCGCTCATCATGTCGTAGACCATGCCGTGCACTTCCTCCGGCGTCAGGGCCGGGGCGTCCAGCTTTTTCAGGTCCCCGTGGATGCGCAGCATGGGCGGCTCGCCCGCGCTGAGGTGGCAGTCCGATGCGGCTTCTTGCACGCCAAAGGTCAGCAGCTGTGCAATGTCCATGCGTCCTCCTTCGCTTGCCGACGCCGGCTCGATCCCCTGCCTCCCGGTCGGTCGGCGACCAGCCTCAGCTCCGCGAGCAGCAAGCGGCTGATCGGACGGCGTAGGGGGAGTGGGGGAGGGGCCGTTGTCTTGCCATCGGGCAACGGGCCACGTGCAGACGAGGGCAGGTCGAGCGGCCCGGTCCAGCGGCCCAAGGCAGCCGTCGGACCGTGCCCGACACTGAATTAAATATAGCACAGGGTTCGGAAGAGGACGGGTGGGAGAGGTCCCGGTTTGCGGGTGCCCCGCGGCTCAGGGCGTGAGCCCAAGCTCTTGTCCGACCTGCACAAATGCCGCGAGGACGTGGTCGAGGTCGTCCGTACGGTGCTCCGAGGTGACCGTCAGGCGGAGCCGGCTCGTGCCCTGCGGGACGGTGGGGGGCCGGATGGCGGGGGCAAAGATCCCCATGTCGAGCAAACGGCGGCCCGCGGTGACCGCCTTGTCGGGGTCGCCCACGAGCACGGGAAGGATGGGGCTCACGGTGTCGGTCATGCGAAAGCCCGCCGCCTTGAGGCCGTCGTGCAGGTACCGGCGATTCGTCCAGAGCCGCGCGCGGCGTTCGGGCTCGGCCCGGACCACCCCGAGCGCGGCCCGCGCGGCGGCCGCCATGGCGGGGGGCAGCGCCGTCGAGTAGATGAAGGAACGTGCGGTGTTGACGAGGTAGTCGATGAGCGGGAAAGATCCGACGACGTAGGCGCCGCTCGCGCCGAGCGCCTTGCTCAAGGTTCCCATTTGAATGAGCGAGCCCGGTTCGAGCCCCAGCCATTCGGCGGTCCCGCGACCCTGGCCGCCCATCACGCCCGTCCCGTGGGCGTCGTCCACCAGCAGGCGCGCGCCGTGGGCCTGCGTCGCCTTCGCCAGCTCGCCGAGCGGCGCGGCGTCCCCGTCCATGCTGAAGATCCCCTCCGTGACGACCAGGGCGCGACGACGGGTCCCGCCACGCGCGAGCAACCGTGCCACCTGTGCCACGTCGTTGTGCCGGAACACGCGCAGCGCCGCGCCGCTGAGGCGGCATCCGTCGATGAGGCTGGCGTGGCAGAGCCGATCCGCAAGGATCAGGTCGCCCGGCTTCGCCAGCGCCGGGATCAGTCCGAGGTTGGCCAAGTAGCCTGAGCCAAAGCACAAGGCGGCGTCGCAATTCTTGAATCGGGCCAGCTCGCGCTCCAGCTCGACGTGGGGGCCCTGGGTCCCCGAGATGAGGCGGGAGGCGCCCGCCCCCGTTCCGAAGCGCTCGACGGCCTCGACGGCCGCTGCTATCACCGCGGGGTGCGTCGCGAGACCCAGGTAGTTGTTCGAGGCCATGAGGATGACGCGTCGCCCGTCGATCGAGACCGTCGCGTCGCAGGCGGTCTCCACGACGCGCAGCGATCGTCGAAGGTGTCGGCGCTCCAGGTCCTGCAGAGCCGAGACGAAGGGATCACCGGCGGTATCGCTTTCAGGGGCCGTGCTCATGGGCGTCCATCCTGTGTCTCGCGGCGCACGGTATCCCTTCCGTGCCGGCATGTCAACGCGACGGCGAACACGAAGCGCGTCTATGGTTTGACTTTCGCGCGGCGAGCTTAGTATAAGGCCTCAGGGTGTCAACAACACGGCCTGTGAGCGCCGGCTCACGCCGCCTGCAAGAGCTGAAAGAGGTGTCATGTCGTACCGGATCAAACCCCCGCCCCGGAAGAGCCCCGTGGACGAAGCGCAGCTCATGAGCACGATGGAGCGGCTGTGGCTCTCGGCCGAGGAGCACCGGCGCGGCATCCTGGCCGGGTTGGTCGTCGTGATCCTCGCGATCGGAGTCGTGGTCGCCGTGGTGTGGTACGACGCGCAGCAGGCGGACAAAGCGATGAGCCTGCACGTCGAGGCGAGCAAGTATTTCGCCACAAGGCCGCCTGACAAGCCCGAGCAAGCGCAGAAAAATCTCAAGAAGGCCATCCTCTTGTACCGTGAGGTGGCCAAGAACTATCCCGGGACCCCCGCGGCCCCGCAGGCGTTGTTTCGTTTGGGCCTTGCGCTGGAGGAGGACAAGAATCTTCCCGAGGCGATCGAGACCTATCACAAGCTGGTCGCGAAATACGGGGACCACGACGCGCTGCTCGGGCTGGCCTACCAGCGACTCGCGTACGCCTACCTTCAGCAGGGCGAGCGAGGAAAAGCGGAGGAGGCGCTGACGGCCGTCCTCACCGTGCCGGGGGCGAACAACAAGGACCATGCCTTGTTCGAGTTAGGAAAGCTCGAACAAGCGCAGTCGCGCCCCGAGGGCGCACTGGCCCGCTTTCAGGAGTTGATCGACCGGCATCCCTACTCCCCCCTGGCCAACGAGGCGTCGATCCGCATCAAGTCCTTGGCGGCACAACAAGAGCCCGCCGAGACGGAGGAAAAGGAAGCCGGGAAGAAAGACGAGCCGGAGGCGGAAAAGAGCCAAACGAAGTGAGGAAGGGAATCAGACGAGAATCGTGAGCGGCGCCCTAGGGCCGGATGGCAAGCAGGTCGCCCGGCTTGATGAGAATACTGCGCAGGTTATTGATCGCCATCAGCTCCCGCACCGACGTCCGAAATCGCTTGGCGATCTTCCAGAGGCTATCCCCCCATCGGACCCGGTACCAGCCCTTCGGCACCTTCTGTCCTCTCTTTAATTTGGGCGGCGTCGACTGCTTGTACGAGGGGACCGTGTCGAGAGCCGATTCCACGCGATCCTTGGTGCCCACCGGGACCTTGAGGTGGTACTCCTTCTCCTTCGGCGGCGTCACGTAGCGCCGCAGTTCGGGATTCAGGTTGCGCAGCTCATCGAAGGGAATCGTGGTCGCCTTGGCGATGTCGCGCAGGTGCAGGGGGCGGGAGACGAGGACTTCCTCGAACTGATGCGGATCCGGGAGGAAGGCTGGGAATCCGTAGTGATCGGGATTCCTCGCAATGATGGTGGCCGCCATGAACCGCGGCACGTACTCCTTCGTTTCCCGTCGGATGTACCGGCTCCGTGCGATCTCGTAGAAGCTTTCGCCGTCCGTTTTCCGCAAGGCTCGTCCCACCCGACCTTCGCCTGCATTGTACGCCGCCATCGCGAGTGGCCAGTTTCCGAACAGATCGTAGAGGTCACGCAGGTAGCGGGCTGCCGCAACCGTGGACTTGATGGGATCCCGACGCTCGTCGACCCACCAGTTCACCTTCAGTCCGTAGAGCCGAGCCGTGCCCTTCATGAATTGCCAGGGCCCCGTGGCCCGGGCCCGCGAGTAGGCGCGGGGATTGAAACCGCTCTCCACCAGTGAGAGGTAGGCCAGATCCAACGGCAGCCCGAACTCCGCAAAGACGCTCTCCACCATCGGCCTGTAGCGTCCCAACCGGATCAACCAGGTGTGAAAGCGATCGCGGATATCGCTGTTGAAATACTGGATGTGACGATCGACTTTTGGATCCCTGACGATCAGGATCGTATCGAGACGCTGCTGCGCCACCGATAGGGCTTTGGACGGGTTCTCCTCGTCTGGGTCGGCGAGCAGTCCCGAGAACCGGGAGGGGAGCGTCTCGCCGCCCCGCAGGTTGGGCGCGGCCAGGTCTCCGATATCGACCTGGAGCATGGGCTCCTCGAATGACGGCTCGAGATCATCGTCGGTGTCGGGGGTCGCTGCCGGCTCGCTGGCCACAGGGGGCTGCCCCTCGGGGGCCGAGTCCGGGGGCGTCTCGGTCTCCGCGACCGCGACCTCCTGTGAGTCCATCTCCGGGTCTGGCTGAGCGTCACCCTCCTCCCCGTCGACCTCGAACTCCTGGTCCTCGGCCGATAAATCGTGCGAGGCCGTATAGGGCTCGATCGTGATCGTGAGACGTTCAGCGGCAACCGGCGAGAGGAAGAGCAGGGTGGCGGAGGCGAAGACGAGGCCGAGGGCGCATCGGGACCACGCTCCGTCCCGCCGGCCTTTGAGGGGCGACGTCTTTGACTCGGGTGCTTCGGGCATAGAGCTCCTCATACAGGCCCTAGGCTACAAATTGCCTTCGCACTTGTCAAGAACCGATAGGAAAAAACAGTGACCTGAAGCTCCGTCTCGACCCGTCCTTAACGGGCTCCCCCCGAGGCACACCTCCCTCGTTCGGAGGCGTCTCGAGTCATCGAAAGCGGCGGTCGGTTGTCTTGACAGCCCCTACCCCGCATGGTAGCGTACCCACCTTTTCGTGGGTTGTCCTCCACCCGTCAACCTTCGCTGACCCCAGCGCTCAAAGAAGAAAAGGGTACCCCGCTAATGCTGAAACGATACCTCCTTGCTCCAGGCCCGACACCGGTCCCACCCGAAGTGCTCCTCGCCATGGCCCAGCCGATGATCCACCACCGGGCTCCCGAGTTTGCGGAGCTGTTCGGTCAGGTGCGGGAGGATCTCAAATGGTTGTTCCAGACGACCAACGATGTCCTGATCCTGGCCTCGTCCGGAACCGGCGGCATGGAAGGATCGGTCGCCAACTTCCTGTCTCCCGGCGACAAAGCCCTCGCCGTGAACGGCGGCAAATTCGGGGAGCGATGGGGCAAGCTCTGCAAGACGTTCGGGGTCCAGGTCACCGAGCTGAAGGTGGAATGGGGCCAGGCGGTCGACCCGCAGGCGGTGGCGGACGCCTTGAAGAAGGATCCGTCGATCAAGGCGGTCTACGTTCAGGCGAGTGAGACGTCCACCGGCGTCGCGCACGATGTCCGGAAGATTGCCGAGATCGTCCGGTCCTGCGAGGACACGATCGTGGTGGTCGACGCGATCACGGCGCT
>JBFKNO010000217.1:0-5182 GCA_041629275.1 Nitrospiraceae bacterium | reverse complement strand
TCACTCTTTCTGAACTGTTGCATGATGTCTTGTTTCTGAGTCCCCGTTAAGGCCATCTCTCGCTCCTCCACTCCCTTAATACAATTGCTCCTCACAACCTTGTTACTGTTGAAGCGATGCTCTCTCAGCCTGTCGTCACACCATCTTATGGCTTATGGCGCCGGTCTTGTAGCTGCGCCATCTCATGGCGCCGGGCTTGGCAGCATAAGATGCTGCAGCTACATAAGATGAGTCCGGCTATGATGGATCCGCAAAGACCTTGATGATCGCCACGGACGAGGCCGACGCCTGCGCCTCGCCCCCCGACCCCGGAAGAGTTCCCAGCGCGAGCAATCGCCCGCTCGGATCCTTGAGTCTCACGATCGTTCCCGCCGTCCGGTCTGTTGCGGGCTCACCGGCCTCCCAGCGCACCGTATCCAGGCGCACGGGCACCCCGTGCAGGACACGGTCCGAGGTCGGTTGGTCCAGCGAGGCGGCGGGCAGCGCGCTGAGCGCCTGGTCCAACGACATGAGCCGCTCGCCCAGCTCGCCGCGGCCCAGCCGGGCTGCGACCTCGTCCACCGTCAGCGCATCCTCCACCCGCAAAGGGCCGACACGCGTCCGTGCCAGCTCGCGCACGTGTCCGCCCACGCCCAGAGCCTCCCCGATGTCTGCGCAGAGCGTCCGAATGTAGGTCCCCTTCGTGCAGCGCACCACCAGGGTGACGTCGCAGCCGGCGATGTCCACCACCGTGATGTCGTGCACAGTGATCTCCCGCCTCTCCCGCTCCACCGTGTGACCCGCCCGCGCCGCCTTGTACAGCGGGACCCCCCTCACCTTGACCGCCGAATACATGGGGGGGAGTTGCTGCTGGCGTCCCGCGAAGCCTGCGACCACCTCGCGAATCCGGTCGGACGTCACCCCCTCCACCGATCGGGTCTCCAGCACGCTCCCCGTGGCGTCCTGCGTGTCGGTCGTCTCGCCGAGGCGCAACACGGCACGATATTCTTTGTCCCATTTGACGAGGTATTCGGCGATGCGAGTGGCCTTGCCCACCAGGATCGGCAGTACTCCCGTCGCCGAGGGATCGAGCGTGCCCGCGTGACCGATCCGCCGCACACCCAACACCGCTCGCAGCTTGGCCACGACGTCGTGCGACGTCCATCCAGGCTGCTTGTTGACGTTCAGCACCCCGTCCGTCACCGCCTGTCTCTCGATCACCCCCGCGCTCATGTGTCCGCGCCGTCCTCCATCCGTTCGGACCCTCCGCCCTCACGGGTTTCGCTGCCCTCGATCTGCGAGCCGGCGTCCGGCTGCAAGCCCTCGAGGAGCGCCAGGATGCGATCACCGCGCGGCCCGCTGATGTCCTTGTGAAACTCGAGCGACGGGTTGTACCGCAGCGACAATCGCTTTCCCAACTCGCCCCGGATGAACCCCGCGGCTCGTTGCAGCCCGGACATCGCGAGCGCTTCCGCCTCACCCTGCAGCATGGTGGTCACGTAAACCCTGGCCAGCCTGAGATCGTTGGTCAGCTCGACATCCGTCACCGTCAGCGCATGCAGCCGCGGGTCCTTGGTCTTCCGCAGCAGGATGTCGGCGATTTCCATTCGGATCTGGTCCGCGACGCGCGCGGCTCGTTTGTACCCCGGCTTTGCCACTCAATGCTCGATGCTCTCCGGAGACCGCCGACCATCGACTCCGTCCCCCGCAGGCTGCGCTGGGCTCACAACAGCTCGATCCGACTCTTGATCAGCTCGATGGTCGGGATCGACCGCACGAGATTCAAGGCCTGATCCAGAACGCGATTGACGTGGGCGCTTTCGTTGGCCACGCAGGCGAGGCCGAGCATGGCCTTCTGCCACAAGTCCTGATCGCCCACCTCGGCCACGGACAGGTTGAATTTGCTGCGCAGGCGTTCCTTCAAGCTCAACAGAATCTGTCGCTTTGCCTTGAGGGAGCGGGCGTCGGGGATGAACAGCTCAATCGTACACAGCCCTATAATCATGCCGGCAGCGCTGATGCCCGAAGGGGATGGGAAACCCGACGTCAGAGTTTCGCGGCAACCTTGTCGTGGACGAAGACTTCGATAATATCCCCGACCTTCACGTCGTTGAAATTCTCCACACTGATGCCGCACTCGTAGCCCTGCTGCACTTCCCGGACATCGTCTTTGAACCGGCGGAGGGATCCGAGCTTGCCCTCGTAGACCGGGACGTGGTCCCGCACGACGCGCACGCCGGCGTTGGACCGTGCGATGGTTCCCTCCACCACGTAACATCCGGCCACGGCGCCGACTTTGGGGATGGTGAAGACCTGGCGGACCTCGGCGCGACCGAGCACGCGCTCCTTGATGGTCGGCTCGAGGAGCCCCTCCATCGCCGCTTTGATGTCGCCCACGACGTCGTAAATCACGGAGTACAGCCGAATGTCCACGCCCTGTTGCTCCGCGAGGCTCGCCGCCTTTGATTCAGGCCTCACGTTGAACCCGATGATGATCGCGCCGGACGAGGCGGCCAGCATGACATCCGTCTCGGTAATGCCGCCGACACCCCGGTGAATGACGCGCAATTTCACGGCCGGGGCCGACAGCTTCTCGACCGCCTGCGTCACCGCCTCGGCGGATCCCTGCACGTCGGCCTTGATCACGAGGGCCAGTTCCTTGACTTCGCCTTCCTGAATCTTCGTATACAGATCGTCCAGGCTGATGCGAGCCGTCCCAGCGGACAGCTCCGCGGTCCGCTGTTTCTGCATCCGCGCCTCGGCGATCTCACGCGCGACACGCTCATCCTTGACCGCCACGAACTGGTCGCCAGCCGAGGGGACACCGGGGAGCCCGATCACCTCCACGGGCATCGACGGCCCGGCTTCCATGACTTTCTCACCCGTATCGGAGAGGAGCGCGCGCACGCGCCCACTGAAGCTCCCCACGACGAAGGCGTCCCCCAGTTTGAGGGTGCCGCTTTGCACGAGGACCGTGGCCACCGCGCCGCGGCCGCGATCCAGTTTGGCCTCGATGACCACGCCTTTGGCCAGCCGATTGGGATCGGCCTTCAGCTCCATGACCTCCGCCTGCAGCAAGATCATCTCGAGCACGGACTCCAACCCGATCTTCTGCTTGGCCGACACCTCGACGAAGATCGTCTGGCCGCCCCAGGACTCCGGGATCAATTCGTGCTCCGTCATGGCGTTCTTGACGCGTTCCACGTTGGCGTTCGGCTTGTCGATCTTGTTGATCGCCACGATGATGGGCACCCCTGCCGCCCTGGCATGGTTGATGGCCTCCACCGTCTGCGGCATGACGCCGTCATCGGCGGCCACCACCAGCACGACAACGTCCGTCAGCTTGGCGCCGCGCGCGCGCATCGAGGTGAAGGCTTCGTGGCCGGGAGTGTCCAGAAAGGTCACGCTCTTTCCGTGTACCTGCACGGTGTACGCCCCGATGTGCTGGGTGATGCCCCCCGCTTCCTGCTCGGTGACCTTGGTCTGCCGAATGGCGTCGAGCAGGGACGTCTTGCCGTGATCGACGTGGCCCATGATCGTGACCACCGGCGGGCGCGGCTCCGGGTGCTCCTCCTCGACGACCTCGACCGCCTCCTCCAGCAGCTCCTCGCCGTGCTTTTCGGTCGAGACCTCGGCCTTGAGACCCAGGTTCTCGGCGATCAGCACGGCCGCGTCGGGATCGATCGGCTGATTGAGGGTCAGCATCTGCCCCGTGTCCATGAGCCGACGGATGATGTCGGACGGCCGCTGCCCCACCAATTCGGCGAACTCCTTGATCGTCACCCCTGCCGCGACCTTGATGACCTTCTTGCGCGGCTTCGTGATCTCAGCCAGGGACGAGGGCGCGGCATGTCGCGACCGGTCTTCTCGCCGGTGAACCGGAATGGCGCGCAGGTCCTGCCACCGTGTCGCATCCTCCCGAAAATCCTCCTGCTCCCTTGTCCGCCCCGGCTTCTTGACTTTTTTCAGCCGATCCTTGCTCTCCGCGGACTCCACGCCCTGCAAGGCGACGCCCTTGCGTTTCTCGAGGCGGATGTCTTGGGGCGCGGCGGCCGAAGGTGCGGGGGACGGCGCCGCAGTGCCGGGCTGAAGGGGCGCGGTCGCGGCAGCCTGCTCTGACGCCTGCGCCTCCGCGGCAGCGAGGGTCTCGGGCGGCGGCAGGGACCAGGGCTCCAGTGGTGTGAGCTCGCTCGGCTTCGCGGGCTCGCCGGCGGTCGGCGACGGGGCCGCGGGGGGCGGCGGGGCCAGGGGTTTCTCCGGGGGCGCCACCGCGGGGGCCGGCTCGGCCTCGACCACCGCCTCCTCGTCCTCTCTTTTTCGCTTGATGAGGATGCGCCGCTTCTCGGGTTTTCCCGACTCCTCGATCGCGGCCGCCGCTTTGCCGGCGCGCGCCGTGGAGTCGGGGGCCGCTTTGGGCTGCCTACCCTTCTTCTCTTCGGCGACGCCCTTCCGCGACGCCCCAGACTTGCCGCCCAACTGCTCCATGACCCGATCGACCGTCGGCTCATCGAGGGCGCTGCTGTGCGAGGCGACCGGCACCCCTAAACGCTTCAACTCGGGAATCAGCTCTTTGTTTTCCATCCCGAGCTTTTTCGCCAGTTCATAAACTCTCATTGACCTTCACAGTGTGGCCGCCCCGATGCGTGTGATCACTGGACATGCCCGGATCTACGCGGAGGCCGCCATTCCCCCTTGTCCCTCACCATCCTTGCTGTCGCCCGCGGCGCCTTCCGATGCCGTCTCCGCGTCAGGAAGCTCGCCGGCCGGTTCGGCGCCCGATTCGGACGCAGGCGCAGACTCGGCACTCTCCGCGCTCTCCGCTTGCGCGGCTTGGCGCTGCGCGCGGGCTTCTTCCTCCTCGCGCTGGGCCTGCGCCTCCTCGGCGAGTGCCGCCTTGATCTCCTTGTCGCGCTCGACTTTTTCCTTTTCGTACTCCGTGGCGCTGATGATGTCGATCTTCCACCCGGTCAGCCTGGCCGCCAGCCTCACGTTCTGGCCGTTCTTTCCGATCGCGAGCGACAGCTGCGAGTCGGCGACCACCACCAGGGCCGACTTCTTCTCCTCATCGATGCCGACCTTTTCGATGGACGCGGGATTCAAAGCCTCCGCGATGAAGACCCGCGGATCCTGCGTCCAGGGGATGATGTCGATCTTCTCTCCGCGCAGCTCGCGAACCACCGCCTGCACGCGCGACCCTTTGATC
>JBFKNO010000216.1:0-5263 GCA_041629275.1 Nitrospiraceae bacterium | reverse complement strand
GACGGCTGCGCAGCGGGGGAAGGTCAATTCTGGCGACGCGAATACGGTACAGCAGGTCCGCTCGGAACTTGCCAGCCGTCACCTGCTCGCTCAAGGGCTGGTTCGTTGCCGCGAGGATTCGCGCGTCGACCCGCCTGGGTTTCGATTCACCCAGCCGCGTGATCTCTTTCTCTTGCAGTACACGCAACAAGTTCGCCTGTGTCGTCAGCGGCATGTCTCCAATCTCATCAAGAAAGATCGTGCCGCCTTGTGCGGCTTCGAAGAACCCTCGATGATCCTCAGTCGCTCCGGTAAACGCCCCCCGCTTATGCCCAAACAATTGGCTGCCGAGCAAGGATTCCGTCAGCCCGGCACAATTCACTGCGATAAAGGGTCGTTGCGCCCTCGGGCTTGAGGCGTGGATCGCTCGAGCCACCAGTTCTTTCCCTGTCCCCGTCTCTCCCGCGATCAGGACCGTGGCATCCACGCCTGCGACCTCCCTCACGCGTTCAAAGACCTTTTGCATCGATCCGCTCTGGCCGAGTAAATCGAAGAATTGGCCCTGCGCCTTGAGGAGGCGGCGGAGGTCGTGAATTTCAGTTGTATCGTAGAGAAAGAAGATTTTGCGCTGAGGATGGCGAGGGTCATCCTGGACATCGATGTCGATGGCGTAGCGCCGGTGGGCCGTCGTGCTGAGGTGGACCTGGACCTTGCTTCGTTCGGAAGCAGCCCGGTTGGCCATCGTCCGCAGGGCCAGTCGTTCGGGCTTGGAGAAGGGGCATGACTCGTACCAGGATCGACCTGTTAGCCCCGTCGTCCCTGTGCCCAGCAAGCGTTGCGCGGCGTCGCTCACAAACCTTACCGTGCCGTCCACATCCGTCATGACGGTGGCCAGGCTCAGTTGGTTCAAGATCGAGAGCAGATCATCGCGAATCTTTTCGCTTTCATCCAACATCCCGCCAAGCCTGGCTTCTGCTTGCGCATGCTCCACGTTTTCCCGGCGGTGTTGCAGGTTGCGCTCACGCGCTTTCTGGAGGATGGAGTGCCATTCCAAGTACTCGGAGCCCAGCTTCTGGATGAGGAGCAAGTCTTTGTCATGTGTGGAGACAGCGGTGGCTTCGAAGTTATATTCCTCACCCGTCGGAGCCACCTCAGTCCAGGGGCCCGATCGTGAGGGAACCGCATGCTTCTTGGCCCACTTCTCTTCGGCTTCATCGAGAAAATTAGAGAGGAACGGGAACGCTGTGCCTGGACGGACGCATCGGTCCGGAGCATCGCTCTCGCTCACAAAATGAGCGGCCCATTGAGGTCGTGTTCCGATGACGCGAAACGTTCCCGTGCCGTCAAGACGTTCAAGAATCACGATATCCAGGGCTGCGAGGAGGTCGGCCAGTACTTTTTCAATCATCGTGTGCACAAAACGTCAATTCCATGGTGGATGCGTGTGAGACACGTGTGACGGGCTGCAGCCGTCGGATGAGACACCCCTCATCGGCTGAGCAACTGCCCTGCGAGGGCTGTGAACGCCTCTTCGACGCCCTCGCCGGTCTTGGCACTGCTCGGGAGGACCGTCCAACCCTGGGCAGCCAGCTTCGCGAGCGCTTCCTCATCGATCTCCCAATCCTGGCGAAGGTCGGACTTGTTGATCACGAGCACACGGGGGACCTTGCCGACCAACTCTTCGGTGAGCTGGCCGAGCGAGACGGCGGTGGTGAGGGTCGTACCCCTGGTGCCATCTACCACGAGGAGACAGCCGGATGCTCCACGCAAGTATGATGCCCGGACTTTCTGAAATTCGTCTTCCCCATGAATATCCCAGATCATGAGGGACAGGTCCTTGCCATCCACCGTCACGGATTTTTGATCCACTTTCACACCAAGCGTCGTGTGATACTTCTCCGAAAACACGCTTCTGACAAACCTTTGCGCAAGGCTGGTCTTTCCAACCGCAAAGGCCCCCAACATGCACACTTTTTTCTGGATCATGGCGAGGGAACGGTCGTGTCAGTGGACTGCGACAGGAGGACCCGAAATGAGACGCCTGGCTCCAGTCCCTTGGACACCTGGTGGGAAGCCGCGGACAATGATGCCGAATGGGTTGCTCCGGTGGCACTGAATGAAATCGCTTGAAACTCTTCTGTCGTGAGCGCGGCCCACACGGCTCTGGCACGAGCCTCTTTCATAATACGGTTGGTGCGCGCGGATCCGCTCACTGGAGCGTGTCCCACGATTTCGACATGCACGGGCGTACCTTCTTCCCTGGCAGTATCCTCGAGTTTCATCAGGGAAGCAGAGACGGTCTTGATGACCGCCCGACCTTCTCCCGAGAGGTGCACGCTTCCGGTCACGAAGGGGACGCGATGGGCCTCGATCTCACGCTTGCGTGGTCCAAGGGGGCCATAATCTACGGCGACGTCCCAGTCCACCGGGTACTCGCTCAGTCCCGGAATCGTGGGCGCCCGCGAGCGCGCAGTCGCGATCCATTTGGGGGAGGCGGCCCCAGTAATGAGCAGCTTCCCCTGGCTGAATTCAAGATGGACGGACTCGGGAGGATGTAGCACCGCCGTTGCCCTGGTGAGGAGGAATTCCGGAGACAGCGCATAATATGTTTCCCATCGGCTCCGTACGCTGTCCGGGTCCAAACCCGCTTGCGAAATAAGTGCTGCCGGATCGCTTGCCAGGGGGTCGCGCAGACCGGCGATCACATACTCTCCGTCTCGCTTCTCCGCGGTCGTGATGACGATGCCCGGCTGGGCCCGCAGTGAGTTCACGTAAGTCTCCCACCGCTGCTGCTCGCGCACGGCGAGATACCCCCACACCAGAAGCGCAATGACGAGGACTGCCGGCACAATAATGAGGGCAGGGGATGTCTTCTGCTCGGTCTGCTTGTACTGAGCCTGGAGACAGCCTTCCAGGGTGGGCCGAACTGCTTCGAAGGGACCCACGTCTCCCTGAAAGGATGCCAGCAGTGCATGGTGTTCCCGATGAAGTTTATCGAGTGTGTCCTGAAACAGATTGCGCAGCTCGGGCGGCGGCGTCCCCCTGATGACGCACGCTAAAATGGCGGCCGGCCCCTGTTCGATCCAGACGCTCAGCTCTCCCACCTGGAGGTAGTCGAGCGCCTTATCGGAGTCGCCGCCAAACGAGTCACGGACGAAACTTTCTATTGCCGACAACATTCCGGACACCATCGCTTCGTCCTGCACGGCAATCGCGTCCGGTGCCACGTGGTGGAGCAGAAGCCCGGTTTCACGATGAATGAGAAACACCTGCTCCACTCTGTAATTCAGGGTGTGCAGGAGCACGACCTCGGCGAAGGGTTTTCCGCTTCGTGCCGCCTCCAGGCGCCACTTCAGTCCCTGCGCGGTGAACGTATGCTCGACGATCTGGTTGAGGGACTGCACCATCGTGCGGAGCGCGCTGGCAATAGCCTGTCGAATGGCCGGACCCATCACGGGCGCGATAATGTCGACGATGACTTGAGGAGACTTTTTGGCCGAGACGGCGAAGGACTCTTCAATGATTGGTGCGAGAGACTCCGTCAACTTGCCGTCCTGACTGGCGCGGAGCTTGATCGCCTCAGGCAACACCTGCCCGAGCTCTTGAGCGTGGAGCGCGGGGTTGTCGAGGCGCTCTGTGAGATGATCGAGCTTGTCTTGCTCTGGGGCAAGGAGCAGATTTCGGAGCTCGGAGAGCGCGCTCTGGTGGTCGGTAAGGGAGGGAGCTTCTGCTTGCTCCGAAGGGATGTCCCGTGGGTGCTCAGACATCACTCGTCTTCCATCGAATCAGGACCGCCTTCGGCTTCCAGCGCCGGCATGATCATCGTGGTGGCCGGGCCCTGTAACAGGTCGCGTGACTCGCATCGTCTGGGACTCAGGGCTGCTTGTGTGCTCCGGGCTTGTCGATTTCCGGGATCTTGAATTCGTTGTTCAGTCGCATCGCGGCTTCCATGAAGAACGCGGCCAGGGAAGCGCGGTCGGTTTTTTCGTGCCGGAGCTCCTTCGCGGTCTTGTCGAGATGCTTTGAGATTTGCGCATGCTTGTCTTGAATCTCGTCCGCGAGCTTTCGGTACTGGTCGAGGATCTGGTTTCGAAGATCACGCTGGGTTTTCATGCCTTGCTCGTCGAGCTGGTTCACTCGCTTCTCGAGCAGCTTTGTCAGCTCTCTGATCTCGCGCGAGAGATCTTTGAGTGACGCCGACCGCTCGCTATGCTCGGACTTCACCTGCTCCGTCAAGGCATCGACTTCCTTCTGTATGTAAGCTTCAAGAGTATCAAAACGCTTTTTCAGGTCGTGCTTGGCCGTTGTGGCTTCCCGCAACAGCCGCTCTTCGAGACTGGCGAAGCGCTTCTCGTAATCACGGCTCTGCGCCCCGAAGAGGATTTCCCGAACTTTTTCCAGGTTTGCCCCGCCGGCCTGGTCACTGTCCGGGGAAAGGAGTGTTTTGGTTGCGTCGGCCGATCTCACTTTCGACCCTTCTGGACCCACCGAAGGTTTGTCCTTTTCGCCCGTTGTGTGCATAGACTTACCCCTTTTCTGTGTCGACTGCCTGATGCCGCGAATTGTCTTTTTTGACTGCGACGGAGGACTTCGGAACGTCACAAATTTAGAATGGAGCCCTGGGGAGCCCGAGGAGGGCCGTATTGGAGCGGAGTGCCGAGAGACGCCTTTGGCGGCGATCTTAGGAGGTCGTTTGCCCACAGAGCGGACGCATCTAATTAGAACTGCTGAATGCCGAAGCCGCATCTTAGCATCTGGGCCCGGGGCCTCACAACTAGGCGGGCACCTGCTGAAACGGTGTGCCCGAGCTTGCAAAAGCCTGCAGGCCTCCACAAGACTACGGCAATGGCGCAGGCAGTGGAAATAGCTGAAGTTTGGTTGCTTTCCCTGCTTGCGACACGAGCGCCAAGGCCCGTGTGATGACATCCGCTGACACAAAATGGGTGTCTCATTCCCGTTCGACCCCTGCTCGTCGCGCGGCTTTCGACGGGGTCCGTAACCTGTTAGGATGGGTTGCTCGCAGTAGAAACCTGAGACGGAGGGGGGCATCGCGTGAAGTTCGCCGCATGTTTTCGTCGCCATCTGGATGGAGAATGGCGAGGGAGGAGATAACCGGATGTGGAAAAGGCTCCCCCTCACTCGCACTATCGTGGTCCTTCTTCGAATGTCGCCGCTATGCCTGAGTCTCGCCGCAGGTCTGGGATGCGCGCAGCAGCATGGAGCTGAATCAGCGTCGCAGGCCCATGCTCACCGACCGCAGCCAGCGGTCACGACGCCGGATACG
>JBFKNO010000215.1:0-5265 GCA_041629275.1 Nitrospiraceae bacterium | reverse complement strand
GGGCTTCGAGCACCTGCCCTTCGACGAGGCCGTCGATCAGGCTCGCGAGCTCTTTGGAGGCGAGGGCTATTTGTCGATCCCGGAGTACCGGGCCGCCCACCTGGCGGGGAGGATCACGAGCCGCGACCTGTCGGAGGCCCTGCGCCGGCTCGATCCCGAGCTCGGCTCACTGGCGCCGGTTCATCTCGACCACCGAACGATCCATGCGGAACAGGTCGTTCTGCTCCATCTCGTTCACGGTATCGAGCGCCTGTCGCCACGGTCCCTCGCGTGGGCGATCGATCATGACCAGGCGACCCGGCGCCTGCGCCCGGACACTCCGGAATCCACGCAACGCCACCTCATGTCACAGTCGGTCGAGCGCGTCCATTACGCGCAGGAAAGCGTCGGCCGACCGCTGACCATCGCGGACTGGGTGTTGCGGGTGTCCGGGCTCGATCTCCCCGCCATGATCCTCGATGCCATCGGGAACCGGGATCCCAGCGCGCACACGAGCGCCGACCCGTTCGAGGCTGACACGGACCTTGACCGTCTGGTTCGCACGTTGGGACTTCCCGCAGACCGGCGTGCCGCCTACGTATCCTCTGTGGAGCAGCGGTACGAGGCCCTCGAGGCATCGCATCCCGCGCGATGCGACTCGGCCCGCGAGTTCGTCGCTCGATGGACCGAGCAGGAGCGTCGCTTTCTCGGGAAGGACGCGTTGCGCTACTTCGGTGTCAGCGGTCGGTTTGCCGCGGTGAGCAGGGAGGTCGAGCGACACCCCCTGGCCTACTACGTGCAATCGCTCTGGCACGCGGCGCAGCACCTGATGGAGCAGGCTCACAGGGACGCGGCGTGGACCGAAGGCGCACGCCATGCCGGACGGGAGCAGTCACCGATCAACGACGACGGTAGACCGCGGCGAAGCGCCGAGCGGCCCACCGCATCCGAACTCCTCGACCGCCTGACCGACTCAGACCTCGTGGCCACCCTGAACGACCAGCTGATAAAGTGGGTGTCCGCCTTCGTCGACGAAGGGATGGCTGACTGGCCCCTGCCGTCTCGTCACAAGGGGTTCTACGAGGCCTGGCGCGAGGTGGCGCCGAGAGATGCCTCGCTGTGGACCCTGGGGATCGCGGCGGGCGCTCGCAAGATCCGGTCCCTGCCGACCCAGCCCGAGGACGCGCTCGTCTCGCTGCTCCGACGTCTCGGGGTGCCGGACGAGCAATGGCCCGAGTACCTGCGCCGACACCTCGGGGCACTGCCGGGCTGGGCCGGCTATATCAGGTGGAGAAGCCAGAATCCCGACTATCCGGACCAGTCCCACCATCCCATCGATCCGGTGGACTATCTGGTGGTCCGCCTCTTCTACGAAGTCGAGCTGGCGGAGACTCGTCTCCTGCAATCACCCGACTCGAGCCGCACGGACGGCAACATCTTGACCATTCTCGACCGGCTCTCCTCCCAAGGCTCAGCGAGGTCGGAAGCCCACGAACCCGATGAAGACATCCTCCTCTGCAGTCATACCTGGCGGCTGTTTCATCTCGCCCAGCTCCTCGAGCTCGCCCCTGAGACCTTGAGACAGCTTCGCGTCGAGGATGCCAAGACCCTGCTCGACTGGCTCGATCGCGTGCCTCACGACGCGATGCGCCGGCTGTGGCACGAGGCCTACGAGTCGCATTACCGTCAGGAGCTTCTCGCCAAGATCGCCGATGGCGCGGCGACCCGCGACCCTGCCACCGCGCCGCGACCCCGCGGCCAAGCCGTATTTTGCATCGACGTGCGTTCCGAAACCTTTCGTCGCCATCTGGAAGCGCAGGGCGGCTACGAGACCATCGGCTTCGCCGGGTTCTTCGCGGTGCCCTTGTGCTACCGCTCGCTCGGCGGGGACGAAGATCTGCTCCTGTGTCCCGTCCTGATCAAGCCCAAGCACCTCGTGAGCGAAGGTCCCCGCCTCGGGCAGGACCGCCTGATGCAGGCACGTCTGATTGGCGATCGCTGGCGCGAGGCCGGCGAGCACGTGGTGCACGAGCTGAAGGCGAGCCCCCCGGCTTCCAACCAAACGATCGACTTGCTGGCCATTCCGTTCGGGTTGTCGCTGGCCGGCAAGACCCTCGCGGTCGACACCTACCGGCGCATGCGTGACTGGCTGCGGCGTTGGCTCCGTCCCCCGGTGCCCACGCGGATTCCCACGGAGAAGTTCTCTCACGAGCAAGGGGACGCCATCGTGGCCGTCGGCGAGCGTGCCCTGATTGCCGAAGTGGTCCAGCGCCGATTCCCGCGCGTCATTCGGGACCAAGGCCTCCCGCCCACCGTCGTCGAGGAGTTCCGTCTCGCCGCGGTCAGGCGGCAACCGCGCGGCGTCGAGGACCGCCCGGCCGCGACGAGGGAGACCAAGGCTTCCGAGCTCCTGGGGCTCTCCGTCGAGGACGAGCAGGAGCTCCTGCGTGAGCTCCGCGTCGAATACGGGATCAATGCGGTCAGCCGCCAGGCCCAGCTCGATCGGCTGTCGGCTCGAGGCTTTACGCCCAAGGAGCAGGCCTTCGTCGTCGAGACCTCGCTCCGCCTCATGAGCCTGACCGCCAATTATGCCAGGCTGGTCCTGATCTGCGGGCACGGCAGCACGACCGAGAACAATCCCTACGCCTCGGCCCTCGATTGCGGCGCCTGCGGAGGCAACCACGGCGGACCCAACGCCCGGGTTCTGGCGAGCATGGCCAACAAAGCGGAGGTGCGCGGGGAGCTGCGAACCCGCGGCATTGACATTCCCGACGATACGCGATTCCTCGCGGGACAGCACGACACCACGACCGACCGGGTGACCTTGTTCGACCTCGAGGAGCTGCCCGAGACGCATCGACCGGATTGGCTTCAGTTGCAATGGGACCTTCAAGCCGCGGGCCTCCAGACGGCGCGCGAGCGGTGCCGCCGCCTGCCCGGGGCGCCACGCCGGGGCCCCCTTCGGGCGGCCGCGCGCCACGCGCGGCGGCGCAGCGCGGACTGGGCCCAGGTGCGACCGGAATGGGGGCTCTCCAACAACGCGGCCTTCATCATCGCCCGCCGGGCGGTGACGGTGCAGGCGAATCTGGAGGGACGGACCTTTCTCCACAATTACGATGCGGCCGCGGATGAGACCGGCAAGGTGCTGGAGACCATCATGACCGCCCCACTCGTGGTCGCGGAATGGATCAACTTGCAGTATTATTTCTCCGGCGTGGACCCCTGGGCCTACGGGAGCGGCTCGAAGGTGATTCACAACGTCGTGGCAGGGATGGGCGTGATGCTGGGACGCCACAGCGATCTTCAGACAGGGCTCCCGCTGCAGACCGTGAACGACGGACCCCGACATTACCACGAGCCCCAGCGGCTGCTGGCGGTGATCGAAGCCGGATCGGATCGCCTGACAGGCATCATCTCGCGGCACGAGATCCTGCAGCGGTTCTTCAACAATCGTTGGGTCCATCTCTTCGCCCTGGACCCCTCCACCGGCGCGCTCGCCGAGTATGAGCCGGGAGGGACGTGGAGACCTGTGAGCCCGATGGCCGTCCCCGAGAGAGGCCGCTCGTGACGGGAGGCTCGCGCCGATTTGTCCTCAAGACGACGGCCTTCTTCGTGATCTGGCTCTTCGTCTCGGGACAGGTCGGGCTCTACTATGTGGTGCTCGGCCTCCTGTGCTCGGCCGCGGTCGCCCTGGTCGACATGCGTCGGTCCGCCGCCCCGCGCCACGTCTTCCCCTGGGTTCGATTCCTGGCGTATCTGCCGTGGCTGACCTGGCGCGTGATTCTGAGCGCGCTCCATGTGACGCGCCTCATCTTGTCTCCCTCTCTTCCCATCGACCCCCAACTCATTCGGTACTCCACGCGGCTTCGCGACCACGCCGCCCTCACCTTGCTCGGCAACTCCATCACCATGACCCCCGGGACGGTCACCGTGGAGATCACGCCGCGCGAGCTCGTGGTGCACGCCATTGACGGCCCCTCGTCCACGGATTTGACCAGCCAGTCGCTCGAGAATCATGTGGCGCGCGTCTTCGCCTTGCGGGAGAGGAATCACGAATGACCGACTGGCTCTTTCACGCGACGCTGATCGTGTTGACGGTCTTGATCGTCGTCTACCTCTACCGCGTGATCCGCGGCCCGACGGTATTCGACCGCCTGCTGGGCTTGAACGGGATCTCGACCAAGGCGATCGTGCTCCTGGTCGTCATCGGAACGATCTACGAGCGGGTCGAAATGTTCGTCGATATTTCGACGGGCTACGCCCTCTTGAACCTCGTGAGCGCGCTGGCGGTCGCAAAGTACCTCGAGCACAAGGAGGTCGCGCGATGATCTGGCTCACCATCGCCGCCATCGGGGTGGGGCTGTTCTTCCTGGTGGTCGCCGCCATCGGCATGGTCCGCATGCCGGACGTCTTCTCGCGATCGCACGCGCTCGCGCTGACCGACACGCTCGGCGCCTCGTTGGTCTTGATCGGCCTGGCGCTCCAGCAGGGGTGGACGCTCACGGCCGGAAAGACCGTCGTCGTCCTCATCCTGCTGCTGCTCCTGAACCCGGTCATTTCCCACGCCACGCTCCGCGCAGCGTTGCGTGCCGGCCTCCAACCCTGGAAGAGGGGCACCTGATGGATTTTCTGGGCAACATCCCGCTGCTCGTCCTGCTCCTGATGACCGGGGCCGGCGCGATCCTGGTCAAGGACCTGATCGGCGCGGTCTTCATCCTGGGCTCGTACAGCTTCTTCCTCGCCCTGGCGTGGGCGTGGCTGGGGGCCGTCGATGTAGCCTTCACGGAAGCGGTCGTCGGAGCGGGGCTCTCGACCGTCTTCTTCCTGCTGACGCTGTTCCACACGACTCCCGCGGAGCTGACCGGCCTCGAGGCCCGGCCCCCCTGGCAAGCGGTCGTCGGTCTGGGGTTGTTGGGCGCCTTGATGCTCTACGGAGCCACAGACCTGCCCGCGCTGGGCGATCCGGCCTCGCCGCCCAACGCGCACATCTCGCCGCTCTACATCGAGCGCAGCTTCGCGGACGCCGAGACCCCCAACATGGTCACCGCCGTGCTCATGGACTATCGCGCGTTGGACACGCTGATCGAAACCGCCGTGATCTTCACCGCCGGCGTCGTCTGCGCCTTGCTGCTCAGAAAGGACGAAGCATGATCCAGCCGCACGACAGCCTCATCGTCCAGACCATCAGCCGGGTGCTGCTGCCGCTCATCCAGCTCTATGGCGTGTACGTGCTGTTCTTCGGGCAATACGGGCCCGGCGGGGGATTCGTCGGCGGGGTGATCTTCG